>DAMAVY010000302.1:0-4425 GCA_032077725.1 Clostridium sp.
TTGCATAATAAATCAAGAATAAACAACAACTGTGTTTCTACCTCCTTTTTTTTGCAGCATACAGCGCTTGATCAGCCTGATTGATGAGTTCATATACATCTAAAGAAGAATCATACTTAGAAATGCCAGCAGAAAAATAAAGCGTAATCTTTCTTTCCCCTCCAATATTCAACTTATTTTTTAATAAGAATGCCTGAAATCTTAATATAGTCTTTTGAACAGACTTTAATGTACTGTCTTTGAAAATAACTAAAAATTATTCGCCTCCATATCTATAAACCTCTACTTGATCTTGGTGTGCTTCACTAAGAAAAGTTGTTATTTTTTTTGAAAAGAATATTAAAGCACGATTTCCTGTAATGTGTCCATAGTGATCTTTAATTCTTTTAAAATGATCTAAATCCATCATAACAAAAATAAGCTTTTCCTTTTCAACATCTGTCATACTATCTACGTCTTCATTTAAGCTTCTAAGATTTTTAACTTTCGTCAATTCATCGTAGTTTCTCTCAATAAGTTTTCTATTTATATCTTTTAAGAATTATTTTTGAGTACTTAGATAGTATTGCCAAGAAATACAAATAATTATAGACCCTATAAACAAAGATAGATATTCCCAAAAAGTAAGTTTATATTCAAAAAAGAGCATAGAATTCAATCCAGCCATCATTAGAGTAATTAAAACAAAAAATATATAAAACGGTATCTGTATTTTATATTTATAAAAGGTTTTTTTAATTACGAAACTAAAAGTGAATACCAGTATACTTAGAACTAGAATACTAAGTAATGTCTTGATATCAATAATACTTATTACGATAGTCCGATAAACACCATCATTAGAGCCAATAAAAGAAAATAATTTTTCATTTTGAATGAGTTAAAGTATAAGATAAATAAAGGTAATGTATATTCATAATAAACATACCCCACATTATTTATCGAAAAAGTTATGATAAAATACATTTGCGATACAAATAATATTAAACCAATAATTATTTTAAAAGAATATCGTAAATGGAGTTTCTTAAAATTTTTTACAAATAAATCATAGGAAATAAGTAAGCTAATTACTATAATTGAATACAATATTACATAAAGCAAATGTAAAAGTCCCATAGACATTTCTCCATTTCTTTTTGACTGTATACTAAGACTATAAGTATGAGATTTTACCTTTTCATTCCAACTATATAAATTTATTTTGCATATCTTTTTGCTTCTCTTATTTTATCTAGAATAAAACTTGTTTGACTATAATCAGTTAGTTCACGTATTACTTTTTTCATCGTACGATCAACAGCGCAAATACCAAACATATCAGAATAGAAGTCAGTTATTGATTTGATTGGACTAAACAATTTTTCTGATAATTCAGTTTTTTTTGAGTAATTCATTTCTAAGTACCCTTTGTCTACTAGCCGATCAATAACTAAATAAGCTGTATTCAGCTTAAATTCTGGGTATTTTTTTACAAAGTTACGTTTTGTTATCCCTCCCTCGCATTCATATAATGAAATCAAAACTCGGTATTCAATTTTAGTTAAATCTACCATCTTCAATTTCACCTCTAGTAGTCCATAATATATAAAAAAATGAAGCTTGAAAAAAATACAAATGTTACATCAAACCTCAAAATAAGTTTCTTCCTAATTATTCCAATATTTAGAATTCTATCATAATTTTTGTATCGTTTCACAAACTTCTTGATAGTTTTTATTTCCTCCGGATAAATTATAAACTTGTTTAAATCCTTTGTTCAGTAAAATATTTTGTGCTGCATTTCCAGTAACGCCTTTATTACAATAAGTTACTGTCACACATTCTTTATCCAATTCCTCATATCGATCTCTTAACTCAGCTAAAGGTATGTGAATTGCTCCCTCAACTTTCGAAGTTTCAAACTGTTTTCTTGATCTGGTATCAATAATTTGTAATTTTTCGCCGCTATCAATTCTTCTCAATAGCTCTATAGGGGTCATTAACGGGGTATCATTATTTATATCGTTGTTCAAAGCCATCCCAGTATAATGAATGGGATCTTTTGTTGTAGAAAAAGGTGGAGCATATGCTAAATCCAAGTGAAATAAATCTTCAGCAGTTGCGCCAAATGAAATAGCAGTAGCAAGCACATCGATCCGCTTATCTACCCCATCATAACCTATGATTTGAGCCCCAAGTATCTTCCCATTTTCTTTATTTGCGATTGCTTTGATCACCATTTCTTTACCATTCATATAGTCCGGCTTATTAGGTTTAATATTATATAAAGTAGTAATAGCTATATTATTTGCTAAAGCATCTTTTTCTGTGAGACCAGTTTGAGCAATTGTTAAATCAAAGAATCGTAAAATACCAGTTCCTAAGATTCCCTTGTGTCGTAGATTGCCACCTGTAATAACATCTCCTGCGATCCTTCCCATTTTATTGGCTGTTGAAGCTAAAGGTCGATAAATTGGTCGCCTAGTTATGCGATCAAAACTTTCTGCAACATCACCTACAGCATAAACATTTGGAAAATTGGTTTCTAACTTATCGTTTACTTCTATAGCTCCGGTAATTCCTAATTTAATTCCCATGGATTTTGCTAATACGGTGTTCGGCTTTACTCCGGTAGCTAATACAAAAATATCTGCCGAAAAGATAGTTCCTTTAGCCGTTTCAATAGACTTCAGACTACCATCACCGTTAACTTTTCTGACGGTTTCTTCAGGGAAAAAGGCAATGTTTTTCCTTTTCATTTCATTAATGATTCTTGAAGACATGTCCCAGTCTAAATGGGACATGGGATATTTACTTCGTTGAAGTAACGAGACCTCAAGACCTAGTCTCTGTAACTGCTCGGCCATTTCTAAACCAATATATCCAGCACCAATGACAACTGCTTTTTTTGGCTCGTTTTCATCTACAAACTTCTTGATACTTTTCCCACTCGAAATATTTTTCACCTGAAAAACATTCTCAAAATGTCTATTAACAAATATTTCTGGGGTATTATAAACCGATCCTGTGGCCAACACTAAAACATCAAAATTATTGGTAAATGATTTTTTTGTAATTAGATTGATTCCGTGCACCAATTTTTTATCATAGTCAACCAGAGTTATTTCATGAGAGGTATGAATATCTACGTCGTACCTTTTTTTAAACCATTCAGCATTACGAGGCGTCAGTTCATCAAAGTTTTCCACTTCTCCCCCCACTGCATATGGAATCCCACAAACTGCGTAAGACACATCCATATCTTTATCATACAAAACAATCTCTGCATCTTCCGTATTTCTTCTTGCTTTTGCAGCGACACTTGTTCCAGCAGCGACAGATCCAATAATGATGATTTTCATTTCTCCACACCTATCCTTTATACGTTCTTGATTTCACTCAAAGATTCCGGATTTATGAACCAGTCTTTTGTTTTATTAGAAACCTTAACTAAAATTAACATAACTGGCACTTCCACAAGTACGCCTACGACTGTTGCTAAAGTTGCTCCCGACTGTAATCCAAAAAGTGATATTGATACCGCTACTGCCAACTCAAAAAAGTTACTTGCTCCTATCATTCCAGCAGGAGAAGCAATATTGTGTGGCAACTTCCAAAATCTTGCCCAACTATAAGCAATTGTAAATATTAAAATCGTTTGAATCGTTAAAGGAATTGCAATCAATAAAATATGCAATGGATTAGCAATGATTCTTTCACCTTGGAAGGAGAAGATAATGATCAGAGTTAGTAATAAACCAATAATCGTCACTGAATCAAATTTCTTCAAGAAGACATTTTCAAAATAGGTTAAACCTCTTTTTTTTATGATCAACACTCGAGTAATGAAGCCTAAAAACAGTGGGACAACTACAAATAGAACAGTTGACAGTAATAAAGTGGCTAAAGGGACACTTACATTATCAACGCCTAGCAAAAAAGCAACAATAGGTGCAAATAATACTAGGATAATTAAATCGTTGATTGCGACTTGAACCAAAGTATAGGCAGAGTCACCTTTTGTTAGGTAGCTCCACACAAAAACCATCGCTGTACATGGTGCTGCTCCTAGAATAACTGCACCAGCGACGTATTCTTTTGCTAGTTCTATTGGAATCAATTGTTGGAAAATCACATAAAAAAAGAGTGCTGAAATGCCATACATCGTAAACGGTTTAATAAGCCAATTAGTAACGCACGTGATAACTAATCCCTTAGGTTTTTTAGCAGCACGAACAATACTGGTAAAATCAATTTTTAACATCATAGGATAAATCATCAACCATATCAAAATAGCCGTTGGAATTGAGACCTGAAAATACTCAAATTGACTTAATGTATCAGGGATAGCTGGAGCAAACTGTCCAATCAATATTCCGATTATCATACACAAAATTACCCATAGAGTTAAATACTTTTCAAAAAAGCCTAACCCTTCAGCTT
>DAMAVY010000303.1:0-4422 GCA_032077725.1 Clostridium sp.
AAATCTGCTTTTACATACAAATTCCTTAAAACTATAGCATTAGTCTCATACCTATCTTTACCACCAAATCTAGGTGCACGCTGGCTACAAGTAATGCCTTTTACCCGATTTAATACTTCGTCACTTACAACTCCAGTTCCTCCTATGACAAAAGCACTTGATAAAAATTGAGATTTCATCCATTCATAAGCTTCAGTTTCAATACTATCCTTTTCAACTAAAATTATTGGCACTTTATCACTTCCTGCAGCTGATGCAATGGATAAAGAATCTGCTTCTCCATATCCATTACATATAAACACACTATCAATGTCAATATTGAAATTGTCATTTATATACTTACCAATTAATAATGAAGTCTCGTATCTATCCTTTCCTCCAATTCTCTCAACTGAGGTTATACCCAATCCTTGCAATTCTTCAACTATGTTATCACTAACAACACCTGTACCACCGACAATAATTGCCTTTTTAGCTCCTAATCTCACTATTTCACTTTTGGTACTATTAGGAATACTATCAGTTTCAGTCAATAGTAGTGGTGCTTCAATATAGCTAGCAAGAGGAGTAACTGTTAACCCGTCTGCCATTGCTGTACCATTGGCTATAACTACTGTTTCAGCTAAAGAAAATTGATTTATGCTTAATTTTGCCGCTGTTTCATATCTATCGCTGCCTATAACTTGTACAGTTCCTTTTTGCCCTTTTGCCATATTCACAACAAAACTACCTGTATCTAAATATTCATCTTCATATATACTTTTACAATTCCCACTAATATCTTCTAAAAACAAATAATTTACTTCCCATTTACCCTCTTCAAAATATTTATTTATTAGCATACTTCCTTCATAAAGCCCAGTAGTCTCATTATATTTTAAATCAATATATTTTCTTTTTTGCCCTATTGGCATTATATAACATATATTAACTACTTTAACTCCGCTTTTATCATCTGTAACCTTTACTGATATGTTTATTATATCTCCAAAATCTACAGATTCCTTATCTACTTTTATAGATTGTTTTTCTATTGTAGGTGGTTCTGTATCCTCTGCTGATTCATTTATTGTAAATCCACCATTTCTTAAATTCTCATTTGTAGTACAGTTCCTCTCTTGATCTTTAACTTCATCATTGTCAATTGCATAGATTTCTGATGTAAGCATATTAGAAAATACCATACTCATAATTATTATTTTAGATAATATTTTTTTCACCCTTTTCATAAATACCCCCCTAATTCAATTATGTTTACTTTTCAAACTTTTACATGTATTGTAATTATATTACTAAAATTAACGATAATCAACCAAAAAATTACATATTGGAAGTTTCTAATAAAAAATCCATATAAAATTTCTTGTAATACATGTAATTTTATGTATACTAATTTTGTAGACAACTATATAATTAAATAAGGATATATTTTAGGAGGTAATACAATTATGATTCAAAATTCAAAATTCAAACTATATATATTAGTTAGTATTATCACGCTATCAGTTATAGAATTTATTTTATTTTTCCCACTAACAAATGCATATAAAAGTACTTACGACCCTGGTGTTTTTATAATTATCCTAATTTTTCAAATTTTTTTATATTTTTTCTTTAATAAAAATACGTTAACAAACAAACCCTTTATAATAATAATTCCTATGATAATAGTGATTATCCTTCCCATTTTTATTTATGCTACTCTTCCATCATTTACTTACACTGAAGGAATGGAAATAGTAACTGAATATATTAATGACGGACAAGCTACTAACTTTATTCAAGATGACAGGTTCATTGATATTGTCCCAGCAAGCAGTGGGGAAAGAACTATAATGCAAAAAACTTTTCTAACAGACAATTTTTATTACTATAGAGTACAAATTAATGATAAAAGTAAATACTTCACGGTAGACCCTACCACAGGACAATTAACTCAGTTGGATAAAGATTATTATGGGAAAAAAAAGTAATAATTTAATTAAAAGCATTTGAACTAATAATTTGATGACTTACTCCATAACCAATGGATACATACATAATACATTGCTTAAAATTAAATATTTGCTCTATTTTTAGCTGAATTTCTAAATTGAATTCAAGTTTTATCAAGTTCAATTTAACATCAGAATATAAATAGAGCATATTTTTTTGATAAATATACCCATTTTAATATATAATACATTATGAAGTTAATAATGATAGTTAATTTAAAAGAAAACTATGTTAAAATTAGAAAGTGATGTGATATTATGGCTAAAACTACTTTTAAGGGTAGTATTATGCTAAATCCCGTTCCATCAGTGCTTATAACTAGTAGGAATTCTGAAGGAAAAGATAATGTGTTTACTGTAGGATGGATAGGTACTGCATGTACTAAACCACCTATGATTACGGTGGCAATTAGACCTGAAAGGTTATCCTATAATTATATAAAAGAGAGCAATTCCTTTGTAGTGAATTTGCCATGTACTAGGCTAGTTAAGGCTGTAGATTACTGTGGAGTAAAGAGTGGAAAAACTACTGATAAATTTAATGACATGAATCTTACCCTCAGTGAAGCTGATGAAATTAACTGTGGAATTATAGAAGAATGTCCTGTTTCCTTTGAGTGCGTTGTAAAATCTGTAACACCCTTAGGAACCCATGATTTATTTCTTGCTGAAGTAATATGCTGCCATGTGGATGATAAG
This sequence comes from Clostridium sp., assembly GCA_032077725.1. Lineage (GTDB taxonomy): Bacteria > Bacillota > Clostridia > Clostridiales > Clostridiaceae > Clostridium_J. Next base: position 2,694 of record DAMAVY010000303.1, read on the forward strand.
CTCATTGATGAAGTAGGGAAAATTCACTTTGAAAGTGCTGATTTACTCTCCTATTCACACGGTGAGTACTTTGGACTTTCTCCTCGTCCCCTTGGTAAGTTTGGCTTTTCAATTGCAAAGAAGTCTTCATCTATGTGTAAGCGTACTTACAATACTAAGAATGAAAAATCAAGAAATGCAAGTAATATTGACACGTGTAAAAATGTTAATAAAAATAAGAGTATTAAAGCTAAAAAGACAAAAACTAAGAAAAGAACTGGTAAATAATCAATTTACTACTGAGTAAAATTTCAACATAACATATGAAAGGTGTGATGTTTAATGAACTTTATAAAAGTTGGTTCTGCATGTCCTGTTACTAACGTTACAGATGTGGACTTTAACTTAATGGAAATAAAAAACTGTGTTGAAAAAGCCATTAAAGATGAAGTTAAGATTTTAGTTTTTCCTGAACTATCCATAACCTCTTATAGCTGTGGGGATTTATTTTTTCAGCAAAGATTACTTCTAAAGTCTGAAACTGCTATAGAAAACCTTTGCCTTTACTCTGAAGGCAAGGATATTTTGTTTATGGTTGGAGCTCCTTTTGAATATGATGATGTATTATATAACGCAGCTTATATAATATTTAATGGTAAAGTACTAGGCATTGTTCCAAAAAGCTATCTTCCTAATGCCTCTGAATTCTATGAAAAGCGTTGGTTTAGCAGTGGAATTAATATATCTTCAAGAAAAGTTAAGCTCTCATTCCAAGATAACATTTCCTTTGGAACTAACTTGATTTTCAGAAGTGGAGATATCAGTATTGGAGTTGAAATATGCGAAGATTTATGGGTAACTATACCACCAAGTAGCTTTTTATCTCTAGCTGGATGTAATGTGATATGTAACTTATCCTCCTCTAACGAACTGGTAAGTAAAGCTGATTATAGAAGAGATTTAATAAAAAACCAAAGTGCTAGATGCATAAGTTCTTATATTTATTCTTCTAGTGGAGTATTTGAATCAAGTACTGATGTATTATTTAGTGGTCATCTATTAATTGGTGAAAATGGTGGAATTCTTGCTGAAAATGAAAGATTTAATCGTGAAAATGAAATTATTACTTCTATTATCGATATTGATAAATTAAAGGCTGAAAGATTAAAAAATATAAGCTTTAGAGATAATAAGATTTTTATTCCCTTTGAAATGGAAACTATAAACTTTAAGTTTAATAATACTACTATTAAAGAATTTAATAGATATATTGATAAACATCCTTTTGTACCAAGTAACCCTCTTGAACGAGATAAGCGCTCTCAGGAAATCTTTAATATTCAAAGTTCAGCTCTTGCAAAGAGATTTACTCATACCGGACTAAAGAAAGCAGTTATAGGTATTTCTGGAGGATTAGACTCTACTCTTGCCCTTCTAGTAGTGGTAAAAACCTTTGATCTTCTTAAGATTCCTAGAGAAAATATTGTAACAATAACCATGCCTGGCTTTGGTACTACAGATAGAACCTATAATAATGCTTTAGACCTTTGTAGAAATCTAGGTACAGATTTAAGAGAAATAAACATTGTAGATGCATGTCTTCAGCATTTCAAAGATATAGGTCATCCTGTAGAGCAGCTTGATGTAACCTATGAAAATGTTCAAGCAAGAGAAAGAACCCAAATTCTTATGGATCTTGCAAATAAAGAAGGTGGCCTTTTAATTGGAACTGGAGATTTATCAGAGCTTG
>DAMAVY010000304.1:0-4390 GCA_032077725.1 Clostridium sp.
TAAGTTTCATAGTTAATAATTTTACGAATTATACATAAAATGTTTATATTTTATAAAATTAGATTTTGCATTTTTTAAGATATAGATTTCATCTGCACATATTAGTAGCTATTCTTATTATTTACGAGATGCTTGGGTAAATAATGTAAGTGTAAAAATGGATTATCAATAGTTTAAATCAATTTATTTTACATTGAATTAGTCTGTAACAGGTTATGACTTGGAGTTTATGCAGAAGGCTGTAGAGTAAATACTGAACTCGTAAAGATCGGTTCATTTACTTATAAAGGAAAAAGGAGCGTCTCCAATGGCTAACCAAAACCAACAAAATCCGAACCAGAATCAGCAACAGCGTCAGCAAAATCAGCAAGACCAATGGCAAAATCCAAATCAACAGCAACAGCAACAGCCTAACCAGCAAAATCAACAGAACCCAAATCAACGTCAGCAAAATCAGCAGAACCAGCAAGATCAACAGAATCAGCAGGATCTGCAACAGCAACAGCAGCCTAATCAACAAGGTCAACAGCAAGATTCAACACAACAAGCTCATCAGCGTGATCAACAAAATCAACGCGGACAACAGCGCTAAGTATTGAAACTTGAAGAAAGCCGCTATAAGGCGGTTTTCTTTTGGGCTTCATAACTGAATTTAAGTTTGGAAGGACGTTGATGAAGAAAATGTATAATAAAGTACAATCCCAAAAATTATGCGCCTTATTTTTAAAGGTTATGTAAATAGATAATAGTTAATTAAATTTTTGGTCATTCTATAAATCAAAGAAGCTAAATTGATTGTAAATTAATCAATAAAAAATATATTAGTTTCATTTATTATTAGACTTGTTAAAGTTGGCCTGCATTGTAATAGGTGGACTTTGATAGGACAGTCTGATTTTTATTGATGAAATTTGAGTCTAAACCTCTACGATCCAGCGTGGATAAAAAGTATTTTCTGTTTCTTCAACGAAAATAATATTATCAACATGAAAATTTCGGATACCATCTCTGCGAATGTCATAACAAAAAAATTTCTCAGTCTTACCTTTACGACGATAACTATAAGGTTCCGCCTCGCGTGTTTCAATTGAACCGTCATCTTCTCGCGCAGTGATGATAATGGTATGCAAGTTACGTCCAGCTGAGGAAATTATTTCTTTGATATGCCGATTACTCATATTAACCTCGATATCAATATAAATATCGCATGAAATACAAATGATAAACTCATGTTTTAAAAATAATTCTAATCGGAGTTTTATTATGTAGTATCTCTAGAAGGTTATGGTTTTGTTGTGTATCCATCCCTTAATAAAATTTCTATTTTAATCAGGTATAAGATAACTGATTATCTTTGTAAGCTTACTTTCAAGAAAGATTTTATTTTTAAATCATTTAAATTATAGATTTAGGCTAAGAGAAGAATTAGCGGATAGTTTTTTAAAACATTTTAAATTTTACTCTTCTTTCTTTTTAGTTACACAAATGATGATTGTTGACTATTGAATAACTTTAACCAATGTTTGAGCATAAGAATTTCTCATGATAATTATGAAGGGATCGCCATGAAAGATGAAGAAAAGCCTTTAAACTTCGATGATGATAATGAGCCTCTGGAATTTGATGACGAGGAATTTATCGATGATAAGAAGGAAGATGAATTATATAATGCAATTACTAAAGATGGTTCAAGTGTTGACCCGGCAGATGATGCTACGCGTCATACACGTCCGGAAGATGGTGATCCTATAGAAGTGGAAGAGTGAAACTAATTCTAATCCAATAAAGCCCAATTTTATTTGGGCTTTTAATTGTCTTTTAAAAATTGTTAATAAAATATTTTTGCTCTATAAGTATTTAAATAAATAAACTGAATGCTGTTATGAGTACTTAATTTTTCTTATCTAATAAATTTTCTTTATTCTGAGGCTTGGCAATAAATTCGTCTTTCATTTCAATAAAAAAATCATTGGCTTCTTCATGACTACAGTGCAACCAGTCATAGCGCAATTTTTCCGGGATGACAATAATCGAACGCTTTTCATCGTCTGGACGGTGAAACTGTTTCATAAATGGATGTTTATCTGCGTTCATGGTCAACATTGAAAAAGATCTGATTCTCTTGCCATCAATATGGGCATCAACATAAATTGCAGCAACAGTAAAAGGGTTACCATCTGTATGTGAAATTCCAAACCAATGTGAATTTCCATCTATATATTTAGGTTCATAGAACACATCTACAGGCACCAATGCAAATTGGTTTTTTACCCAGGCATGCCGAAAACTGGGTTTGCTGGCAACTGTTTCAGTACGTGCATTGTAGGTGTGACGACCAAATTTTAATTCTTTTGCCCAGGAAGGGATTAGTCCAAAATGGGCAATATCGAGTTCAAAATTTTCCGTACCACGCATAATGATAGGAGCAGGTGCAAGTGGATAGACATGAGATTTAATTTCTAATTCTAGCTGCTCTTCATGAATGTCGAGTAAAGACAAGCGTTGTTTCGAAGGAAACTCATAGTTTGAGCACATAATTGACCTCTACATTCTAATTTTTATCTGTAATAAAAATTAAGATAAGATGAATATAGACACAAAACCACTTAAAAACGTAATTACACTTTTTGCAGGTTTGGAATAACTTTCCACTCAGTATTAAACATGAAATATAAACATTTTACTCTTTAAGAAACTGGTCATGTAATGCACTCAGACCTAGTATGCCGGATGCCTGTTATTTTATTTTTATTAGAATAAGGACATAATTAAATAGAAGGAATTTAAGTCATAATTAACCTGCATTGACCTTTTTGACAAAACTGTGGTGCAAGACAATAGGTTAATTACAATGTTTACTTAACTGTATATTTTTCACCCAACACTATTTATCTTACCTACATTCAATTACATACAGAACATAAAATCATCAAAAATAAGTTGGAAGGCTACAATTTTGAATGATAGTTTAAGTTTAACTTTTTAGTATCTGAGGTGAACAATGAAATTGTTGACATTATTAGGTGTAGGTGTGGCTGCAAGCTGTTGCTATCAAGTTATTAAAAATAATCAGCCAATTCTCGCAAATCCGGATTTTGATGAGACAGTAAAGCGATTTTTATTAAAAGAGTTCTCGGCTTAATTGCTGGAACAATATTGTTAAGTAGATTCCTCAAATTTTCTTAGATTCAGGAAATTCTTAATGTGATGTAAATGATCTTATTTAATTTTTAATAAGATGATATTTAAATCAAGGCAGTTAAAAGAGGAAAATACTTAAACATTCCCATAAACTTATTCATAGGAAGAAAAATTATGCTAAACCTTATATTTTGTTTATTGGCTTTGAAGGGTGCAACTGAAATTGATCATCAGGTCCATGGGGGCGAGGTAGGTGACAATAAGGATGGAGTCTAATTAGATAGACGCTCATAAAACCCGCTAGAGAGAAAATTTTATCCTTATCAATTAAGATTTTAGTTAAATATTTTATTGACAGTCTCTTGAATCTTGATTATTTTACTAGGTGTTCAAAAAGCTCCACACTTGATTAAATATCGAGTTTTATCCGCATCTTCCCCAAGGTGCGGTTTTTTTTATAAAAAAATATTAATTTTTGCCCTTCCTAAGAAAAAAACGATGTTTTAAATACTCACTTAAATTTAATTTTTTCTAAATCTGCTGGGAAAAATATAAATAGGGCAAGAAATGTATTTTCATTTATTTCTGCCGTTAAAAATACCTGCATGTACCCTGATAAATAAGATAGCAATCGAGATATTGCTTCTTACTCTATTATCAAAATCGATAATGAAGTCTCAGCTGGTTGATAAAATCAGGAGGGTGTTACGATGAGTAATTTCAGTTTATCATCACTATTCCGTCGGAGTATTGGTTTTGACCACTTAAGTGATCTATTCGATTTTGCATTACAAAGCGATACGCCAAATTACCCCCACTATAATATTGAAAAAACAGGAGATAATAATTATCGTATTTCTGTTGCAACTGCAGGATTTAATCAGGATCAACTCGAGATTAATTTGGAAAACAAGGTACTGACTATAACTGGTAAAGTAGTAGAAGAAGAAAACGATCCAAACGTTGAATATTTATATAAGGGAATCGCAAGCCGTTCATTTAAGTTATCGTTACGCCTTGATGGACATGTCGAGGTTCAGCAGGCAGATTATGACAATGGTTTACTGACTATAGATCTAAAACGGAATGTCCCTGAGAGGCGATGGTACACCAGATTCCTATTGGTCGTAAAAATAATGAACAGGTATGGGGAGAGTCGAAGACTCAATAATAAAAATAGTTTTCTAATAAGAATAGAACAAATTTAAGCCACCTTCGGGTGGTTTTTTATTACCTCCAGAACTAGGTT
>DAMAVY010000305.1:0-4389 GCA_032077725.1 Clostridium sp.
TGCATAACCCTGTTGAGTTACTTTTTCTGTCCCTACTGGTAAAGTTGCATCATCCTGATACTTTACAGTAACTGGAATTGTCTCATACTTTTCTGAACTATAGCTATAGGTCTTTCCACCCATTGCTGCAGAATTTGAATAAATATTAAATGTTACACTTCCACCTCCAGCATATCCTTCAATGTATAATGGATATTTATATGGATTAGTAAACACATAATCTAATGAACCGTATGAAATGGTTGCATCAAGCCCTAAAGGTACATATCCTACAGTCATATTATGGTTTGTCCTTTGATCAGGCATTATACCTGCACCTAATACAGCATTATAAAGAGTTGAGGACACTTGGCAAATTCCTCCACCATATCCTTGTTCGAGCTTATCACCAACATATACTCCACCAGACTGATATCCCTTATCCGGAGTGGTGTCGCCAACTGTAGTATTAAAACTAAAGGTTTCTCCTGGCATTAATACTGTTCCATTCACAGCTTGAGCTCCAAGAGATATATTAGTACTTCTGCTAGCATCGCTTGCCTTAAAGTTAGTAGTTTTTGTACCTATATTTGTATCAATTGTAGCTAATACGTCTTTAGTTCTCTTAGGAACATCATCCGAAACAGTGGCAACTATTTCTAAATTTCCTACTTTTGTTTCAGCTACTTTAGCATTTATATTTTCAAGTAACCCTTGTACATCTAAAGTCTTACCAACCACAGCATCAGTAACAGAAAAACTTCCCCCTGATTTTGCAATTTGGGCATCTTTCTTTTCAACATTGATTTCACTTTCCATAGTCTTAGCCATATTATTAATAACTTCATCTTCATAAGTGAAGTCTATTGCTAATTCTTGTTTAGTAGGTTGCTTTATAGCTTTTAACTTTTCAAAATAGCCAAGTTCTCTATTATATTCGAATGCCTTTTTAACAGTTTCGTCTATATTAAATTGAACCTTCAAATCTTCAAATTTTATAACATATTCTTTATCTGCTGCCTTAATATTAATAACTCTATCACTAATTCCATCATTGTACGTGCCATTTAGTTCCTGTATAGCTTGTTCCTTTGTTTTACCGCCCATATCTACGCCTTCAATAAGAACTCCCGGCATTATTTTACCTTCATATTTTGATACAGTTGTATAAGTATATGTTGCTACACCTATAAATACCATCAAAATTATTGCTACCAAGGAAGAGATCGCAATAATTTTAGTTTTTTTATTAGAACTTTTTTTATCAGTTTCAACAGATGTGCCTGTGTTATCTCTACCATTACCTAATTTAATATTCATAGTAACATTCCTTTCCCATTACAATTAGAAAACCCTTTCAGTAAATAAATTATAACATATGTATTTGATAATTTCATTCATATATTAATACATTTTTAAATCTTAAGCTCCCTTTACTGTAAAATATTAACACAAACCTCATTTAAATTCAACCATTTTTATATTATTTTCTATATTTGCTCTATTTTTAACAAACTTTTTGTAATATTTAATCACTCTTAGATTAACCAAATTTAACACTAACATTCCCACAGAAATATAATTTTTTTTAATGCAAAAGGGAATCTAATTTAGATTCCCTTCAAAAACTATATTTTCTTTTCTCATGCGTTTTTTTATGTGAGACTCCTTCTCACATGCGCTTTTTAAAAGGAAACTCCTTCTCACATGCGTTCGAATGAGTAAGTTCAGCTTGCCAAATCAAAGATTTTGAGCTTCACTTACCTTTCAACAACTATGGCTATTCCTTGGCCGCCGCCTATGCAAAGTGTTGCAAGTCCTTTTTTGTCATCTCTTTTAATCATTTCATGGATAAGAGTTGTTAATATTCTAGCTCCTGATGCTCCAACTGGATGTCCAAGTGCTACTGCACCACCATTAACATTAACTTTACTCATATCAAAATTTAAGTCCTTAGCTACAGCAAGTGATTGTGCAGCGAAAGCTTCATTTGCTTCAATTAAATCCACGTCTTCTATTGTTAATTCTGCTTTTGATAATGCTTTTCTTGTAGCTTCGAATGGTCCATATCCCATTATTTTTGGATCAAGGCCCGCTGAAGCGTAAGCTTTAATTGTTGCAAGGTATTTAATTCCTAGAGCTTCTGCTTTTTCTTTAGACATTACTATAAACATAGCAGCTCCATCATTTATGCCTGATGCATTACCTGCAGTAACAGTACCACCTTTTTTAAATGCTGGTTTAAGTTTTGTTAATTTTTCTATAGTTGAACCAAATTTAGGGAATTCATCTGTATCGAATACAATTGGATCTCCTTTTCTTTGTGGAATTTCAACTGGAACTATTTCATCTTTAAATCTGCCTTCTTTTATTGCTTTTTCAGCTTTTAATTGGCTATTTAATGCAAATTCATCTTGCATTTCTCTTGTAAGTCCCCACTTTTCAGCTATGTTTTCTGCAGTAACTCCCATATGATAGTCATTAAAAACGTCCCAAAGAGCATCTTTAATCATTGTATCAACTAAGGCACCATCACCCATTCTTTGTCCCCATCTTGCATTTGGTAATACATATGGTGCATTACTCATGGATTCTGTTCCTCCACAAAGGATTACATCTGCATCTCCAGATTTTATAGCTTGAGCAGCTAAAGTTACTGCTTTAATTCCTGAACCGCAAACTTTATTAACGCTGATTGCAGTGGATTTATCACTAAGTCCTGCCTTTAAAGCTACTTGTCTTCCAACATTTTGGCCAAGACCTGCGCCTAAAACGTTTCCAATGATAGCTTCATCAATAATTGCTGGATCTATTCCAGCTCTTTTAATTGCTTCTTTTGCAGCTACGGCTCCGATTTCTGCTGCTGAAAACTTTGTTAAGCTTCCCCCAAAAGATCCTATTGCTGTTCTAACAGCACTTACAATAACAACTTCTTTCATTTTAATACCCCATCCTTTTCTAAACTTTTTCCTTGGGAACCATGAAAATACCTCTTAAAAGTATAATGTTCCCTATGTTATGATTTATAACTAATATAGAAGTACAATTTTTTTCTTTTTTGTTCTAAATTTGCCTTCTTAGTCTTAGTTAATACAATTTAATCATTTTTCCCCACTCACTATACTTAAGCAATTTGCATGCCAACTTCTACACCCCTTGAAAAATGGCAATTCTGATAAAATTGTTATTATTCCTATGTAAACAGTGGTTTACACTTTTTTTGAATTTGATTTCATAATTTTATTTAAAAATTATTGTTAATATTATAACATCAATGTTAAATTATTCACCGAAAGCAATCTCAAGGTTTATAGATTATTTTTTTTAATTTATTTTAACACTATGCCATGGAATACTAATTTATTTAAAACAACGCATATTTGCACTTCATATTTGTAAACTATGTTTACATGTACACTTAAGTTTACACTTTTTTATATTTCAATTCCAAATCTCTTCATTTTTTTATATAATCCTTGGCGACTAATTCCTAAAACCTTAGAGGTTTCATTTTTATTTCCATTATATTTATCTAAAGTCTCAACAATTACCTGTTTCTCAATTTCATCTACTATATCCTTAAGTTGTTTATTTTCGTAATTAACTTTCTTTCGATTACAATTTAAAATTTTTACTGGTAGATGTTTTGGAAGTATCTTAGTTTCTGTATTAATTAAGTTAATTGCTCTCTCAATAACATTTTCAAGTTCTCTCACATTTCCTGGCCAGTTATAACTTTGAAGACATTCTAATGTTTCATCGGATATTCCTTCACTATATATCCCATATTTATTACATAACTTCACTCTAAGACTCTCAGCAAGAGGACCAATATCCTGACTTCTTTCCCTTAGCGGTGGAAGTTTAACATGCATTACATTAAGCCTGTAGTAAAGATCTTGTCTAAACTTTCCTTGTTCTATAAGATCAGGGAGGTTGTTATTTGTTGATGCAATAATCCTTACATCTATTTTCTTTGTGTCATTGCTACCTACTCTTACAATTTCTCTGTCTTGTAGTACCCTAAGTAACTTTACTTGCATAAAAAGAGGCATATCACATATTTCATCTAATAAAATAGTGCCTCCCTCTGCTAATTCAAATTTACCCTTTTTCCCAGTTTTCTTTGCACCAGTGAAGGCTCCTTCTTCATATCCAAACATTTCTGATTCAAATAGTTCTGTAGGAATTGCACCACAGTTAATTTTAACAAAAGGCTTTTTATATCTTTTACTACCATTGTGTATAGCCTGAGCCACAAGCTCTTTACCAGTTCCACTTTCACCTGTAATTAATACAGAGGCATCGCCTTTTGCTATTGTTTTTGCAAATTTAATAGCATATGAAAAGCTTTCACTATTTCCTATTATTTTATCAAAAGTGTGGATAGGTCTATTCCCCACCGTCAAT
>DAMAVY010000306.1:0-4380 GCA_032077725.1 Clostridium sp.
AATACTGGCACCAAAACTAAAGCATTTTCTGTAATGTAGTTAATAAAATCCATTTTTACATCTCTCCTCTTATTATCTAAAATTTATTAAAAAAGCAATCGCTGTACTTATTAAAGCTCCAGTAACTGCTCTCCATAACCATCTATTAGCCTCTTCTAAATCTGAAATTCTATTGTTTGCAACCTTTATTTTTTCATCAAAGTTTTTTAGTTTAAGTTCATTGGTATCGTTCATGTTTTTAAGTAATCCTTTTATTTCAATCAAACTTTCTCTAACTTCTTGTATTGCATCACTTTCGCTCATTTTACACCTTCTTTATTTCCAAATATAAAAAGAGACTTGAATTTCTTCAAATCTCTAAGATCTATTTAGTGCGTGATACCAGTCTATTATTCGCTAACTTGCGGAGTAGCTACTATGGTTTTATATTCCTCTTGGGTTATTTGGCTCTTAGCTACTCTTGCCTGAAGATAAACTTCATTTGCTTTCCTCATAATCCACATATTTTTCAAGAAATTATAAAATGGATTCATCTATATCACCCCCATTAAAGCAGCTTCAAGAGCTGCAAGTCTTTCTTCTGTTGTAGGATTTTGATGAATTATAATCTGTTCTGGAACATATTCCTCTACAAAATCAAACAAACCATCTCCTGTAGATGTAGCCTTTAACCTAAATTGTTTACCCTCATTTTGCATTTTGAAAAATTGGTTATAATCTTCTATTGTTACCTCAATATCTGTACCCACTATTTCATGAATGCCTTCAATAACAAAACCAAAAGTTCCATTTTGCACTCTTAAATAATATTTATCTTCCATAACTCAACACCTCCATATTTAATAGCCTAGAGCTAACCATAAAGATTTTCCCCCAAAATCAGCACAGGACAAAGTTGAAACATATCCTGCTTGAGTTGCAGTAAATGATGATAGTTTTTCATAGCCATAAGTTGTAATAGCTAAAGCTGTTTTACCCCAGGTCCAAATAGCCGATTTTGTAACATATGGTCCTGTCAAAGTATCCGTGAAATCCGGGATCCCTATGGATGTTGCCCAAATACAAGCATTTGGAAATGCTATAGGATAATATACATCATGAGAACCAAGTGTTTTTCCCCATTGAAGAATCATTCCGTTTGGTAATTTGGTATACCCACTTTCTGTTTTTGCAAAAGCGCCAAGAAATATATCTGTAAATGGATTAGCCAGTGTTCCTTTTGTATTCATCATCTTTTCCGCCAATTGCGACTTATTAGTTATATCAATATTCTTTCCATTGTTACCTATAAATACTTCTTCAGAATCAGTACAAAGTCCAAATTCTCCACTATCTAACGCCGGTAAACTTGCTTTTAATCCTCTTTTTATTTGTATTTTATTTGCCATTATATCACCTCACTATTGTTTATTAAAATATGCCTCCATCTATGTCACCTAGGGTAGCACTCGTTAAATACCCTTGTAGTTTTACCCATGCAGTAGTAGCTACTTTTGTACTATTATCCGCTACTACTTGTGTTGGTGCAGTAGGGTTTCCTGTCAATGCTGTATTTGTAAACATTGTTGTTTTCGATTCATTTGTCACATTAGCTAATCCTACATCACTGGGGGAAAGAGTTACTACCCCAGTTTTACCTGCAACACTTGTAACAGTATCTATTGGAGTTAATAATTCTTGCCAACTTGCTAAAGTATTTGCTGGAGTAACTCTTAATATATAACTCTTATTTAAATCTGTTCTTACTGCAATATCTCCTACCTGTGCCGTGAGAGCCAGCATAGCAGCTTGTGTAGCTACAACAAAGGTATCTGTTATAGCAATTGCAGGCAGTACGGCTGAGTCGAGTTTTCCATTTGTATCTAATATTGGTATAGTACCTGCAGCAGTTCCCGTATTTTTAGCAGCCACTGTACCTACATCTGAAATTTTTGAAAGGGTTAATGTCGGTATATCACTAGCCGTTAGAGTTGTTGCACTTGTAATTCTGCCCTTTGAATCCACGGTTACTTTGGTATAAGTTCCTGTTGTCACACCTGTATTAGCCAGCACTAATGTAATACTAGCATTTGCAGCACCATTAAATGTAGTGGAGCCTGTACCATCTCCAACTACACTTATTAATCTTGCGGTTGTTAACTGTGCGGCACTATCAACGCTATCTGGATTTATTAAAACTTTTTCTGTACCATTACCAACGTATAACTTACCAGTATCTAATGTAAAAGCAGGCTCACCTGGATCTAAGACTAATGCTCCAAAATTTGCACTGTTTCCTCTTTTGAATTTTATTTTTCCACTCATATTGCCACCTTCTTTCTTTTACCATTTACCACAATCTATCTTAGCTAATTGGTTAAATATATTTGTAATATCTGTTTCAGTTTTCACACTAGTGTATCCCCCATAATACCCACTGCTAAGAATCACATCTGTAATATTATTGTTAGTAGATATAAACTTTATATGTCCTTCATCTATAATTTCTGCTCCTATAATAGATTTATCAACCCCATTTTCGTAGGTACTAATATGCAAATTTCTACTATTTAAATCATGTTCTAGTACATAAAAATACTCCAATGTAGTTGGGTTAATAGTTCCCCACATTGGAGTTGTAATTGTATATTTTTTATTTTGTTCTGTTTTTGCTAATTCTATCATTTTTTTTAATTCTTCAATAACCGTTATTACATTTTTACTAACTTGTTGACCTCCTAATACGCTGCTAACAACATCAATACTTATAGGAAATGTACTTATTTGCATAGATGCAATATCTGTTATTATTAACTCAAATCTAGCTTCACCTGGCGCTCTAGTACAATCTCTAGGCAATTCTATGGTTACAATGTTATTATTAATCGTTATACCCATATCGCTAATTACTACAAATGTATTATCACCTTTTACCCAATTTAAACTTACATTTGCATCTGTTAAATCTGCATTTATACCATTTTTACAGAGAGTGACCTCTAATAGTACATCATCATTTTGCTTACACTCTCTACAATTGTAATCTTGTCTATAAGTATCTGCTTTTATTTTTATTTTTCTCATGCCATCCCTCCTTAAGCTAATGCAACAATTGTAACAGCAGCACCAACATTTATTATTTCACCTGTAGTTTTATGTGTAAATTGATAAGTGCTAGTAGGCGTTACTATTCCGGTTGTTCTATCGTATAGGCACCCTGCTCCAGCATTAGAAAGATAATAATTTTCAAAGTTATCAGGTCTCTTTGGATAAACTGGAGTACCAAATACTACTAAACTAGATTTTCCTATGAATTCATTTGGCAATTTAATAGTTACAGGCGTTTCACCTACTGCTGCTGCAGTTACTGTAGTAACAAAACTAAGATGATGATATTCTCGTTCTTGTGCTTGTTTTACGGCTTTTTCTACGACTGGTCGCTGCCGCTCATCTTCAAGATACTCTTTGACGCTTTCAACGATCTGCTCAAAGCTTTCATCCGATAGTTTGCCTTTACCGCCGCCATTGTAATCAGACCCGCCATTATTCACAATCAACGGACGCAATCCTGCCCAGCTCGCTTCGATATCATCAAGGGTGATCTGAGCGTGAGGGAAGCGTTCATTCACGATGGTCAGTAGATAATCAACATCTTCTTGCGTGACCGTTGGATGGGCGAAATCGCCTGTATAATCCGTATCGGTTGTGCCAAAATAGGTCTTATTTTCTCTTGGTACCACGAAAACCATCCGACCATCATTTTTCCCAGTATCAAAATAGGTTGGTTGCGGCACTTTTAGTTTTTCCCGATCGACCACTAAATGGACACCTTTCGTCGGACGCATTTGTGGCGGCAGCTCATCATTCTTGTCTAATTGACGAACGATGTCTGACCAAGGGCCTGTCGTGTTGATCACGACTTTAGCGTGAACCTCAAAGCGCTCGTTTGTCAGTTGGTCCTCCACTTCTACCCCATTGATGATGCCTTGCTCATCATGTAAGATGCCGACGACTTTGGCTTTACTGATCATTGCTGCCCCATCGGCTTTTGCTCGTTTGATGTTTTCGATCACCAAGCGGGCATCGTTGTTGCGAAAATCAAGATAGACACCGCCACCGACTAAGTTTTCCGCCTGCAGCTGAGGTTCGCGTTCTAAGACCTCTTCTTTCGTCAGCAGATAATTTTCGTATTTACTGCCTGTCACATTCGCTAAGCGATCATAAAGATCCATCGCCACTTTGACAGAAAACAAGGAGAAGGTTGCCCCTGGTTCATCATAGATTGGCAAAAGCATTGGATCTGGTTTCGGGATATGCGGAGCAATTTGCTGCACGATCGCCCGTTCCCGCACGGTGTCAGCGACCACTTCCACGTCAAAGGTTTTCAAATAACGAATACCG
>DAMAVY010000307.1:0-4360 GCA_032077725.1 Clostridium sp.
TATTACTGCCTCCTATGAAAATGAACAAGGAGAATTAAAGCATAGCTTTTTAAACAAGTCTGGACAAATAATATTCGATACAGATTATGATGAAATATTCCCTTTAATAAGTGATATTGCTCAGGCAAGAAAAAATGGCAAATGTGGAGCTGTATCAATAACAGGTATGGAGATAATTCCACCTATTTATGATGAGTTACATCCCTGTAGTGATGATACATTCATGGTTAAACTCAATGGGAAATGGGGGATTATAGGTAAAAACCAAAGACTAATTTTAAAATGTGAATATGATAAAATACAACCAAACGCATATTATGATAAAAATATTGAAATGTATATGATAAATAAAGATGGAAAATGGGGCATTTACAATGGTTCTACCAATAAAGCTTCAGAACTTATATATGATGAAATAAAAATAGGACCAGAGGCCCCTTATGCTGCTCGCATAGAAGATAAGTGGTTTTATATTGATGAAAATGGAAATAAGCTCTAATTTTCAAATGTAGAAACAAAATATAGAGAGAGCTGAACCCAATTAATAATACTAATAAATTATGTTTATTATAGAAAGTTGTGTGTGAGGTTTTATGAAAGTTTTGAAGAAAATATTTCTAGTAGTAACATTATTGGTTTGCATTATCCTTCTAATTGGCTGCACTAATAGTGAATATGAAGATGCCTTTGAATTTAATGATGGACTTGCATCAGTTAAACTTAAAGGATTATATGGTTTTATTGATTCAGAGGGTAACCTTGTTATAGAACCTGCCTACGATGAAGGTGGTCATTTCTCTGATGGCATAGCATTAGTAAGAAAAAATGGTCTTTATGGAGGTATTGATAAAAATAACAATTCTGTAATTCCCTTTGAGTACTCAGCAGCTATTCTTGTTTCTGAAGATTTAATATCAGTGAAGAAAAATGGCTTTTATGGGGCTATTGATAAAAATAATAATGTGATAATTCCCTTTGAGTACTCAGAACCTCTTCTAAGTTTAGAATCTGAAAATCTTATATCCGTGAAAAAAAATGAAAAGTATGGTTGTATAAATTTAAAGGGAGAAATTATCATAGACTTCGTCTCTAATCAGCCTATAGAAATTTATAGTGCTTCAGGTAAAGACAAAATAGCAATAATAACTGAAAATAATCTTCAAGGAATCATAGATCTTGATACTGGATTTAAGGTTGAGCCAACCTATACTCAGGTAAGTCCTTGGTTTGGTGACGACGATGAAAATATTATATGCATAGAACAAAGGGGTAAATACGGGTTCATAAACCTAGATACAAAAAAATAGTAGAGCCTAAATACTCTGAAACTTTAGTCTTTCAAGAGGGGCTAGCTTCCTTTAATATAGATAATAAATTTGGCTCTATTGATGTTAATGGAGAAATAGTTATTCCACCTATCTATGATTATCCATATTACTTCTCAAATGGACTAGCCTCAGTTAGTTTAAATGGGAAGTCTGGCTATATAAATAAGCAAAATGAAATAGTTGCTCCCCTTATTTATGGCAGTGCCGAACCCTTCTATCGTAGTGACATAGCTACCATTTCTATAAATGGTAAGTTTGGCCTTATAAATACTAAAGGAGAATTAATTTGTGAACCTATATTTGAGGGTTTATCCTTAGATCCTGATGGTGATATGTTTCCTGCCTGCTATAAAAATGAACAAGGAGAATTAAAGCATGGCTTTATAAACAGGTCTGGACAAATTATATTCAATACAGATTATGATGAAATATTTCCTTTAATGGGTGACATTGCTCAAGTAAGTAGAGATGGTAAATATGGTTATATAGCTATAGACGGTATGGAAATAATTCCTCCTATTTATGATGAAGTGCAGCAATTAGGTGACACATTTCTAGTAAAGTTAAGTGGTAAATGGGGAGTTGTAGATAAAAAACATAGGTCAATATTAAAATGCGAATACGACACTGTAGGGTCTGATATGAACGCTACAAAGAATAAAATATATTTGCTAAGCAAAGATAGTAAATGGGGTATATATAATGCTTCTACCAATAAATTTACAGACATTGTGTATGATGAAATAAAAATTAATTTGGAATTAACTTACCCTTGTGCTGTTCGCATAAAAGACAGGTGGTTTTATATTGATGAGAATGGAAACAAGCTCTAAGGTCAAAAAATTCTAAGTTAAAAAAGAACCCTAATCACTAATAAATTTATATTTTAGTGATTAGGGCCTTTTGTTATTCTATTATTTCACCATTAGTTCCAATGGTAACTTCTCTATACGGTACAATGGTCTGTGATGCAAGCATAGCATTTTTAACAGCACCTACAATCCCTGAACAGCATGGAACTTCCATTTTAACTACAGTTATACTTTTAATATTATTTTTCTCCAATATTTCTGTTAATTTATTTTTGTAGTAATCCACATCATCAAGTTTTGGACATCCTATTACAGTTATTTTATCCTTCATAAATTCCTTGTGAAAGTTGCCATAAGCGTAAGCTGTGCAATCCGCAGCTACAAGTAGATTTGCGTTATTTAAATATGCTGCTCCAGTGTTAACTAATTTTAGTTGTACTGGCCACTGCATTAATTCAGAATTATTTTCTTCTCCTAAGCTCACTTTCTTAGGGGTAGCTTCTATGGTTACAACTTTTTTTCTTTCAATGGTCTTTGCCAAAGTTCCAGGGCATCCACATGGCAATTTAACTTCTTTCTTATCTTCATTTAAATTATGATCATAGTTTTTTTGTTCTTTACTTTGTAGGTCACTATTCTTAAGCTCTGATATTCTTTCCTTCACTGCTTCATCATTATATTCATCAGCTTCTCTTTCAATAATTTCAATAGCACCTGTTGGGCAATTAGGAAGGCAATCTCCCAGTCCATCACAGTATATATCACTAATTAACTTTGCTTTACCATCCACAAGATCTATAGCTTTTTCGTGGCATGCAGTAACACATAACCCACATCCATTACATTTTTCTTCATGTATTTTAACAATTTTTCTCTTCATAAAAAAATTCCTCCCATAAAAATATTATTAGTTTAATCTATGTCCTCAGTTGAAAATTAAAAGTAAACCTTCAATTTTCAATTCTCAATTTTCAATTTCTAAATTCATTATAAAACTATAATTCATTTATGTATGTAACTTTTGTTACGCAAAAGCTAAAAAGCAAAATAAAAAAAGGCTGTGAGAACTCACAGCCCTTTAATTTGAATCTGGTAAACATTATGAATTATATTTCTTCTTTCTTTTACTGTAAACAATAATAGTTGCCCCTAATGCAAAAATTAATACACCAAAACCTACTACCATAGTAGATCCTACTTTCGACCCAGTCTGAGGAAGTTTAGAAGAAGAAATCTCAGTGTTGTCTATTACAAAGTAATCACTACAATGATCAGTTGTAAATATAATATAACCATTAGCATCTACAGCTACATCCTTTTGTGCTACTTCATAAGTGTTTTTATCAGCAAAGTATCTTAATATATGAACTGTTTTATTAGCCCATTCCTTACCAATAAATATTTTTACATCAGCTTTTCCTGGTAACTCACCATCATATTCAAATGAGAAATGAGCAATTCGGGTATCTTTTCCTACTATAGCCTTAGCCATAGCAGCTTCTTTAGCTTTAAGCTCGTCATTAACTGTTTTTAAAGATAAGTTCATATCTTTAATTAAATCTGATTTAATATCCAAACCATTAAAGGTCCAAGTTATTTCAGCGCCTTGCCATGATAGAACAAAGCTTACATCCCTATCAATTCCCTTTATTGCTTCAAATACCTTTGCATTAAGAACAGGGTTTTCTTGAGCATTAATAACTATGCTTTCTCCAGGTTTTGAACTTGTAACTAATTCCTTAATTGCTTCTGCAGTTTTATCTGGATCATTAGTTACAATCACTTCAATATTAAAATTAACTTTTTTAACTGCCTTGTTTCCTGCTTTATCAATTGCTGTAACTACTAGTTTGTGTGCACCAACGCCCTTGATTTCAGAACTATTATAGTTATTATTATCTAGTGTTATAGAAAGTTCTGCACCTTCAGTTACTGTAATTACAGGTTTTACTGATATATTTACATATTTCTTTCCATCTTCAACCCCTGTAACTGTTATAATTGGTGCGGTCTTATCAATAGTAAAGCTTATTTTTGCTACAGAATTATTTCCTGCTAAATCTACAGCTGTTACTTCTAATTTATACTCGCCATCAGCTGTAATTTCTTCACCTTTATATTCTTTACCATTTAATGTAGCTGTAACAATTCCTTCATTGGTTTTAAATACTGGTGTTACGTTACTATTATATAACTTACCGTCTTCAACTCCTGTAACTG
>DAMAVY010000308.1:0-316 GCA_032077725.1 Clostridium sp.
TAGATGGTAAAAGAACAGTTTATGATTTAGCAAAACTCATGTCAGAAACTTATACAGAGGATGTAAATGCGGAATTACGTAGATTAGTTATTTATCTTAAATACATAGCTAAAAGGGGCTGGATAAAATTCAAAGAGTATGACGAGGAAGTAGAACTTTGAATTTGATACTTATAGAGAAAAACAAAGACATGGAGAGATGAAATTACATCCTCCATGTCTTTGCTTTTTAAAGTTATATTTGGATAAAGAAAAAATATAGCTATTTCACTATAAAATGAGATATAATAAGTAAGGCATTTTAAATAATAATAATT
>DAMAVY010000308.1:326-4359 GCA_032077725.1 Clostridium sp.
ATTTATATATTTAAAATGGCTATAGAATAAATGTAAGACAATTGTAATAAAAATATAGGATTATCATCTTGTCCTCTTTTATTAGGTAGGATAAACTATATGTATGCAAAATAATTTAAAAAAACAAGGAGTGAAATTTAGTGGGATTTGATTTATTATTTATATTTAAGGCAATTATAATTGCAATCGTAGAAGGATTAACAGAGTTTATACCAGTATCATCTACTGGACATATGATATTATTTGGTAGTTTAATTAATTTCCAAGGAGATTTTCCAAAAATGTTCGAAGTGGTTATTCAACTTGGAGCAATACTTGCAGTGGTAGTTCTATTTTGGAAAAAAATTAAGGATAGTGTAATAGAGTTTTTTAAATATATTTTTACCGGTGGAAAAAGTGGAAAAACTGGGTTTAGATTTGGAATAAATGTTATAGTGGGCTGTATACCAATGGGTATAGTTGGAGTCTTATTCCATGATCAGATTAAAAGCTTATTTAATCTTCAATCAGTAATAATTGGATTATTAGTAGGTGGTCTATTACTTCTTATAGTAGAAAATATGTTTAGAAAAAGTAAAATTAGAACTGTAAAGAACATAGATGACATAACGCCTTTGCAAGCTTTAAAAGTAGGTATATTTCAAGTTCTTGCAGTATGGCCAGGAATGTCAAGAAGTGCTTCCACAATAATAGGTGGATGGGTTGCAGGAATTTCAACTCCAATAGGAGCTGAGTTCTCATTCTTTTTAGCAGTACCTGCAATGGTAGGATCATCAGCCATGGATTTATTTAAATATAACTTTTCTAAAATGACACCGACTTTATGGGCTGCATTAATTATCGGATTTATTGTTGCTTTTGTAGTATCTATAATAGTTATGGATAAATTTGTTAGTTTCTTAAAGAAGAAGCCTATGAGAGTATTTGCTATATATAGAATAGCAGTAGGAATATTGCTTGCAATATTAGTATTTACTAAAGTAATTACTTTAGTTGTATAGATACGTAATTTAAAAACATATATGAATGAGTTTAATCATATTTAGATTAATACTCAATTTGATACACTTACAATGTAGAATTAAAATTAAAAGAGCAAGGATTTATTCCTTGCTCTTTTGCTGTCTTAAGAAGAAGATTGTGGTATTACCAACCACCTGACGATCCTCCTCCATTAGAAGAACCACCGCCAAAGCCACCAAATCCTCCTCCACCAGAAGAACCACCACCAAAGCCACCACCAGAGGAACCTCCTCTAGGACCTCTTCCGCCTCTTCCAAGACTACTCCAAAATAGAACTTTTAGTAGAGTGGAGGAGATTCTGCCTCTATTTAAAAGTAAATCTGCCAGTAGGGATATTCCAATGATAGTTCCTATAACCATCTTACCTTTATTAGAAGTAGAAGAGGTATTTTCCTTAGGAAGGGTGATGTTTAAGGATTTGTCTAGTGTAACTCCATATTCCTTACTTATATAATCACAAAGGGCACTATAACTATTAACTATTCCTTCACCATAATTTCCTGCTGCAAAACTTGGTTTCCCAAGGGAATTCATAACACGGTTAGATAATACATCAGGGACAGCGCCTTCAAGGCCTCTGCCAACTTCAACTTTCCATTTCCTATCATCAATAGCCATGACTAATAAAAGCCCATTATCTTTACCTGATTCTCCAATGCCCCAACTCCTAAAGAGTTTATTGCTATAGTCATCAATAGGAACTCCAGAAGTAGATTTTATAACAACTACAACTGCTTGAGCACCAGTTTTATCTTCAAGTTCCTTTCCAATGGATATGATATTTTCACTCTCTGATTCCGTTATAATTCCAACATAATCATTTATATATTTATAGGTAGTTGGAGTAGGATAAACATCCTCAGCATTTACAGGAAAGGAAAAGAAGAAAAACATTAGAACAAATAAAGATGTAAATATTTTAAGATTTATTTTTTTAGTAGTCATTATTGACCAGAGAAGTCAACTGAAGGCACTTCCTCAGCACCTGCACTTGCTTTATATAGTGGTTTTTCTCCAAAGCCAAATAGTGATGCAGTTATGATTGTAGGAAATCTTAATCTTTTAGTGTTGTAAACTGTTGTTGCAGTGTTATAGTCTTGTCTAGCAATGGCAATCCTATTTTCTGTACCTTCTAGTTGAACAGATAAATCGAGGAAGTTTTGGTTTGATTTTAAATCAGGATAGTTTTCAACAATTACCAGTAGTCTTGAAAGTGCGCCTGAGAGTTCAGTGTCTGCTGCAGCTTGCTCAGTTACATTAGTAGCTCCAGCAAGCTTTGCTCTAGCATTAGCTATTTCTGTGAATATATCTTTTTCTTGCGTTGCATATCCTTTTACAGTATTCACTAGATTGGGGATTAAGTCTGATCTCCTTTGAAGTTGAGTGTCAATATTTGACTCTGCTGCATTTACGTTTTGACGTAGAGAAGTTAGGTTGTTGTAACCTCCAATTAGAAATCCAGCTACTATAGCTACAATAATTAGTACACTAAGTAAAACTTTCGTATTCTTTTTCATTTAGTCAGTCTCCTTTCATCTTTAAATTATTATATGCTTTATTGTTTAATTATATATACAGAAAAGGTTTTATGGTTTAAATAAAAAATATAAACATTACCATGAGTTAACTTAAGTAAAGGTTGTAATAATAAAACTGTTTTTTCACTTCACTGTATATTATAATTTAAATTAATTGTTACCTTGTTTAAAGTATAGTCTTATCATTAAATGCTTATACTATATTTTTCTAATTATAACATAGAAAACGTTACAAATAAAATGATATAAGGATAAATATTATGGATACTTTTTATTAAGTCCATGATAAATTTACATGAGAGAAATGGGGAATACACTAATGTATAAATTGGATTTTAGCAAAATGGACGATGATGCAAATAGGTGCTTAATGTGTAAGAATCCTAGATGTAAAAATAATTGTCCCATAGGTACAGAAATACCTAAAGTTATAGCATTATATAAAGAAAACAAGATGGAAGAAGCAGGAGAAGTACTTTTTAAAAATAATCCACTTTCAGTAGTTTGTTCACTAGTATGTCCCCATGAAAAACAATGTGAGGGAAATTGTATTAGAGGAATAAAAGGAGAACCAGTTGAATTTGGAGATATTGAACATTATATTTCATTAAATTACCTGAAAAATGTGGAATTAAAAGAACCAGTTATAAAGAAGGATAAGATAGCTATAGTTGGATCAGGGCCAGCAGGTATTGCAATAGCATTTACCTTGGCTGAAAGAGGATATCAAATTACTATTTTTGAAAAGAATGATAAACTTGGTGGAATGCTAAGATATGGTATACCAGAATATAGACTATCTAAAGGCATCCTTGATGTTATAGAAGAAAAATTAATAAAGTTAAATGTTAAGATAAGATATAAAACTTTGGTTGGACCAGTAATTACTTTGGATAAACTTCTAGAGGATGGATATAAGTCAGTATTTATTGGTACTGGAGTATGGAATGCTAGAACTTTAAATATAAAAGGTGAAATGTTTGGAAATGTTAATTATGCAATTAGTTATTTATATTCACCAAAATCCTTTAATTTAGGAGAAAAAGTAATAGTTATAGGAGCTGGAAATGTTGCTATGGATGCAGCTAGAGTAGCAAAAAGAAGTGGTTCAGATGTAACAGTTTTTTATAGAAAAGGCTTTGAGGAAATGACATCTACCAAAGAAGAAATCAGGGAGGCTAAAGAAGATGGAGTAAAATTTAATCTTTATAAAGCTCCCGTAGAAATTTTAGATAATGGAGTGAAATTCATTGAAATAGAAAAAGTAATTAATGAAAATAACGAAATGAAATTTAAAACCATAGAAGGTTCGGAAAAAATAGTAGAATGTGATTCAGTAATAATAGCAGTAAGCCAAAGTCCAAAGAGTAATATAGTTTCACATACTGAACATTTAGAAACTGATAAATTTGGGCTCCTACTCACAGATGAAGAAGGTCATACCACTAGGCAAGGGGTTTTTGCATCTGGGG
>DAMAVY010000309.1:0-4346 GCA_032077725.1 Clostridium sp.
CATTTTTTCTCCCCCTAACTCTGTTCTAATAAATACATACAGAATTTATATGCACAATGAACTACTTATTTATGTCAAGAAGTCATTTATTTATGACATAAATAAGTAATTTATCACCTGTAATTCTTAATAAATAAATATTATCAATTAAAGTTTTTTATTAAAATATATTAGAAAACTAAGAAATATAACCATATATACAGCAATAATAATCCATAGAGTCCAAAATACTACAAGGTTAAAAATTCCTGCTATCATTAGTCCTATATATGCAAGAATGATTAGTATGACGGAAGAAGTATACATGGCTCTTTGCATAATCATTTGATTTCTCTCGTCTTGTTCTGCAAGTCTTTTTTGTTTTATCTTTGCTTCATCTTTTAAAATTTTCTTGGTTTTAATTATAAATACTATGCCGATTGCAATTAATGCAGAACCAACCCCAGTATAAACGCCACTTAAAAAAGATGATAAATAGGCATGATCCCCTGTAGAAAATATAGTACTGAGGGTAAGAGTAACAGCACCCAGTAATATCATAGTATAATACAAGTACATTCTTTTCTTTAATGTTATTCTGTAATCTTTATCTGTTGTAGCAAGAGACATAACAGCTTTTATAAACATAGATTTTCCTCCTCCAAATCAAAAATAAAAATATCTTCAATGTTCATTTCAAAATATTGTGCAATTTTATGTGACAAAACTAATGAGGCTTTATATTTCCCATTTTCAAGAGAAATAATGGTTTGTCTAGTAACATCTACTGCATCAGCAAGTTCGCTTTGAGTAACTTTTTTTACCTTCCTAAGTTCTTGTATTTTGTTTTTCAACGTATCACATCCTGTTCAATTTAATTTATTAAGCAGTAAGCTTTTAGTTCAGGTAGATGTATAGTTAGCTTTACAATTAAAGTATAGTGCGCTTTACTTTAGATGTCAAGCTAACTATACATTTTTAAAAAAATATTTTTATTTTAATTAATTTATTAAATTTTAGTATGTGTTTAATCTTATAATTTACGGAACAAAGCCTTCAAACCCGCATGGTGACAACAACTAGTTAAATAGTTAAATAGTTAAATAGTTTTATATTTTAAATTTTATATATTTAAAATTATATATAGTTAAATTTTTGTATAGTTAAAATTTTATATGGTTAAATTTTTGTATAGTTAAATTTTTAAATAGTTAAAATTTTTTGTGTTTTTGTATTTTATAATGCAATTAAAATAGATTTTTTAAGTAATAGTGAAAGAAATTTTAAAAGAAAAGGCAAAGAGTTATTAACGTTTTTAAATTTTTAATTTGGAAATAAATGCTAACTAAATCTTAACAATAAATGAAAACCATTGACCAACACCTATTAAATGAATATAATATAATGAGGTTAGTTGGTTTTAGGTTTTGGGATAATAATATTAATAATGGGATCTTCACAATAAATTTTAATATTTAGTTCACAAATTTAATCACTCTTTGAATCGTATATGTGGAGTATGAGTTTAGAAGAGTATATAAAATGTGAGTACCCTAGCTTTTTAGTAATACACTTTGAAAACCAAGTGTTGATAAAGAGATATGATCAAACCACTTAGCTAAGCGCCAGGACTTAAGTAAAAATGTAGCTCCGCCTCACATACGTTCGGTGGAGTAAGTTCGCCTTGCTAAATCATAGATTTAGAGGCTCACTTAAGTTGACGAGGATGGGGAGAATCGAATCTTCGGCGGGTGCCCCACGGTATCGCACTACCGTTAGCGATTGATAAAGCCAGGAAGTGATTTCTGTGACAAAGCAATCTGGTGTAAAACCTTAACTAAATGTGGATAAGTTGATAAGTATAATTTTTAGATGTGGATGGTTTAAGAGAAGTCTTGAAATTTCATGAAGCAGCTTTTAATAGGTGATTCTATTTTAGCTAAATGACAATGAAATAAGTTTATTTTAAACACTGTTTTAAAATATAATCTAATTTGGTTGTTTAAGATAGAAATAAATTTATTAATAGTTAAACTAAAAGGTTATACTAAATCAAAGGTTTTTCTTATTCATGTAGAGTTATATCTAATTAGAATAAAAGACATTTAGGGAGGAAAAATTTTTATGTGCGGAATAGTAGGTTATTTTGGAAACAAAGAGGCAACATCTTTATTAATTGAAGGGTTAAGCAAACTGGAGTATAGAGGATATGACTCAGCAGGAGTTGCTATACTAAATGAGAATGGACTAAACCTTACAAAGTGTAAAGGTAGACTTATAAATCTAGAAGAAAATTTAAAAGAAAATCCAATTAAAGGACACATTGGTATAGGACACACTAGATGGGCTACTCACGGTAAGCCATCAGATGAAAATTCACACCCACACACTAATGGTGATGAAACTATAGCTGTTGTTCATAATGGGATTATAGATAATTATATGGAAATAAGAGAATGGCTTATGGGAAAAGGTTATGAATTTACGTCGGAAACAGATACAGAAGTAATTCCTCATCTTGTAGACTATTACTTCAAAGGAGATTTACTAAGTGCTGTAATGGAAGCTACTGATAAATTAGAAGGAAGCTATGCTATAGGAGTTATATCATCTAAAGAACCAGATAAACTAATAGCAGTAAGAAATGAAAGTCCACTTATAGTTGGTCTTGCAGATCATGGAAACTTTATTGCTTCAGATATACCAGCAGTATTAAATCAAACAAGAAAAGTTTATCTTTTAGAAGACAAAGAATTCGTTGTTATTAATGGTGATGGCGTTAAAATTTATGATAAATATGAAAAAGAAGTTAAAAAGGAAGTATTCAATGTAACTTGGGATGCTGATGCAGCTGAAAAAGGTGGATATGACCACTTCATGTTAAAAGAAATTCATGAACAACCAAAGGCTATAAAAGATACTATGGCTTCAAGAATTGTTCTTGGTCAACCAATAAAAATCGATGATATTCACATCACTAAAGACCAGGTAAATCAGCTAAATAAGATTTATATAGTTGCTTGCGGAACTGCATATCATGCTGGAGTAGTAGGTAAATATGTAATAGAAAAATTAGCTAGAATACCGGTAGAAGTGGATATAGCTTCAGAATTTAAATATAGAGATCCAATTATAGATGAAAATACTCTAATGATAGTTGTTAGCCAGTCAGGTGAAACAGCAGATACAATGTCTGCTCTAAGACTTGCAAAAGGAAAAGGCGCTAGAGTAATAGCAGTTACTAATGTTGTTGGAAGTTCAGCATCAAGGGAAGCCGATGATATACTATACACATGGGCAGGACCTGAAATTGCAGTTGCATCTACAAAGGCATATGTAACTCAATTAATTGCTATGTATACAATAGCTTTATTCTTTGCTGAACAAAAGGCTACTATAACAGGAGCTGAGATAGAAGCTATAAAAACAGAAATGTTAGCTCTTCCACAAAAGGTAGAAACTGTACTTCAAAATGATGATGTAGTTAAAGAATTAGCAGCTAAAACTTCAATGCATAATGACATGTTCTTCCTAGGAAGAGGAACTGACTATGCTGTAGCTATGGAAGCATCTTTAAAAGTAAAAGAAATATCTTATATTCATTCAGAAGCATATGCTTCAGGAGAATTAAAACATGGTCCTATAGCTCTTATAGAAGAGGGAACAATAGTATTTGGTCTTGCTACTCAGGAAAACTTATTTGATAAGACTGTAAGTAACTTAAAAGAAGTTATTGCAAGAGGGGCTAAAGTAATTGCTATTGCTCAGAGAGGTCATAAAGATATAGAGAAATCTGTAGACACTGCAATATATATTCCAAAAGTTATGGATTTACTAGCTCCAGTTTTAGCTATAATTCCAATGCAACTATTCTCTTACTACATGGCAATTGAAAAAGGTTGCGACGTAGATAAGCCAAGAAATTTAGCTAAGTCAGTTACAGTAGAATAATGGCAGCCATATAACTTATAACTTATGTGACCCAACAATAATCGCTGTCTCACGAATAAGAAAGTTTGTCTCGAAAATGAAGGAATGCAGGAGTTTTCTCCTGTAATCCTTCATTTTTTTATTTGAATGAAAATAGAAATTATTAAGATTAAAGAATTAGGGAGTAAGGAGAAAGTCAGATTTTTGCAAGGAACGGGATAGACGTTATTATATATTAGGGAAAATAGGATTAAGGTGGATTATGAACAGAAAAGATATTGTTAAAGTGCTGTATTTAATACGTGAAAGTCTCAAGAAAATAATGGAAAGAGAATAATTGATAAGGTAGTAGAGCTAAAAAAAATAAGGTGTGACATTAAAAGGTTAAATGAAAAACTAACTTCCGTTTTCAGGTGAGACATTGGAACTGCAAGGTT
>DAMAVY010000310.1:0-4343 GCA_032077725.1 Clostridium sp.
GTATCCTGGAGGAGCTCCAATAAGTCTAGATACAGCATATTTCTCCATGTATTCCGACATATCAATTCTTATTATATTTTCCTCACTATCAAAAAGATTCCTTGCTAGAGTTTTTGCAAGTTCTGTTTTACCAACCCCTGTAGGTCCTAAAAATATGAATGAACCTATAGGCTTGTTTTCATCTTTCATCCCAGCTCTAGCTCTAATAACTGCATTTGATACAGCTGTTACTGCTTCATCCTGGCCTATAACTCTTTCATGAAGTTCATCTTCTAATCTAAGAAGTTTATCCCTATCTCCTTCTACTAGTTTTGTAACAGGTATTCCAGTCCAGTTAGATACTATTTGTGAAATTTCTTCTTCTGTAACTTCTTCCTTCAGAAGTGCAGATTCATAATTGTCCTTCAGCTTCTCTTCCTTTTCTTTTATCTCTTCTTCAAGGCGAGGAATCCTTCCATATTTTAATTCTGCAGCACTGTTTAAATCATATTCTCTCTCATACTTCTCTACATCGCCTCTAGCATCCTCTAGTTGCTCTTTCAAGGTTCTAACTTCAAGAATTTTATTTTTTTCCTTATCATACTTAGCAGTCATCTCGTCATTTTTGTCCTTTAATTCTGCAAGTTCCTTTTGAAGTTCCTCAAGCCTTTTCTTTGAAGCCTCATCGCTCTCTTTTAAAAGTGCTTCTCTCTCTGTTTCTAAAGTAAATAGTTTTCTTCTAACCATATCTAACTCTGTTGGAAGAGAGTCAATTTCACTTCTAATCATTGCTCCTGCTTCATCAATAAGATCTATAGCCTTATCTGGCAAAAATCTATCTTGGATATACCTATGGGATAGTTTTGCTGCTGCTACAATTGCAGAATCATGAATTCTAACTCCATGATGAATTTCAAATCTTTCCTTAAGTCCTCTTAAAATCGAAATAGTATCTTGAACTGTAGGTTCATCAGCAATAACAGGTTGGAACCTTCTTTCTAATGCTTTATCCTTCTCAATATACTGTCTATATTCATCAAAGGTAGTAGCTCCAATACAATGAAGTTCGCCCCTAGCAAGCATTGGCTTTATAAGGTTTCCAGCGTCCATAGCTCCTTCTGTTTTTCCAGCCCCAACTATGGTGTGAATCTCATCTATAAATAGTATAATCTTACCACTAGAGTTTTTAACTTCATTTAAAACAGCCTTAAGTCTCTCTTCAAACTCTCCTCTATATTTAGCCCCAGCAATTAATGCCCCCATATCTAGTGAGAATATTATTCTATCCTTTAAACCTTCAGGCACATCACCTCTTACTATTCTTTCTGCCAAACCTTCTACAATAGCAGTCTTACCAACCCCCGGCTCACCAATAAGTACTGGATTGTTCTTTGTTCTTCTAGATAAAATTCTAATAACACGCCTTATTTCTTCGTCTCTACCAATAACAGGGTCTAATTTATGATCTTTAGCAAGGTCTACCAAATTTGTTCCATATTTTAAAAGTGCATCATAGGTTCCTTCTGGATCATTAGTATCTACTCTTTGACTTCCCCTAACTTCAGATAAGACTTCCATAAATTTGTTCTTGTCTATTTTATATTCTTTTAATATTTTTCCAACTAATCCTTTAGCATCTACATCCATTATTGAAAGCATTACATGTTCAACGCTTACATAAGAATCGTGAAATCCCTCTGAAATTTCTTCTGCCTTAACTAAAACCTCATTAATTCTTCTAGTTGCTGTAACTCCAGATGAACGAGCTCCCTCACCTAATACTTTAGGCATCCGTTCTAATTCGGAGTTTACTTTTTTCTTAATTCCTTCAACATCTACACCCATCTTTTCAAAAATACTAGGTATTAATCCATCCCTTTGATTTAAGAGTGCAGAAAAAAGATGAATGATATCAACTTGTTGGTGATTATATCTTACTGCTTCATCATAGGCATCATTCAAACTTTGTTGTACTCTAAGAGTCATTTTTTCTGTTTCCATCTAATCCATCTCCTTAGTTTATCAGATATATATTTTACAATTTCATTATACTCTTTTTAATTTTAAAATTTTAATCTTAACTTAAATTTAAATAAAATTTAATTTTTCAATATATGTTATCCGTAAATATGTGAAATAATAATAATTCTTATTATTATAAAAAGATTTATTATTATTGTCATAATTAAAAGAACAGCAACTACAATTGCAGCAAAAGCAACAATAAAAAGGCATAGCAATTCATTAATTTCTCAATGAGCTACTATGCCTATATCATATAAATTATATTATTTGTAACTCACTTTTCTAATTACAATCATAAAAAACATAATGAAAAACTTTACATTATATTTTATATTTCTCGCAAAATGCATATGCCGAGTGATTTGGGACCTGTATGAATTCCCATTGCCGGTCCAATAGTTTCCAGAGATATTTCTGTAATTCTAGGATGATTCTTAAATTCATTATATAAGCTTTGAGCTTCTGCTAGTGCGTCTCCACTAAGTACCCACAGTTTACATTTGGCTTCTTCTAAATGCTGCATTAATATCTTTTTTAATTTATTAATAGATTGTACTCGTCCTCTACTTTTATCATATTTAAATAATTCTCCATGATCATTAGAAGCAATTATAGGTTTAAGATGAATCAATTCGCCCAAAGTTCCAGCAACTTTTCCAATCCTTCCACCCTTAACTAAATATTCTAAAGTATTTAAAGCTACATATCCTTTAACTCTTTTTCTTACTGACTCAAGATTCTCAAATATTTCTTTACATTCCATACCCTTGTCCATCATTTTTGCAACTTCCATTATAATAGCACCCTGTGGAAATCCAAGAGTTTTTGTATCATAAAAGTGGAAATTAAGACCTTCGTGTTCATGAGAAAGCATTTTAAGAGCATTTAATGTACCTGATAACTTTCTAGATATAGTTACTAAAATCACATCCGTATAACCTTCAGCCTTTAACTTATCAAATACCTGATGACAATAACTAACATCTGGCAATGATGTAGTAGGTATTTCTATAGCTAAAGAAGCATACATTTCTTCTGAGGTTATCGTAACTTTATCTAAATATTCCCTATCTTTATATATAATTCTAAGAGGTAGTACCTTTATTCCATACTTTTCAATATCCTTACTACTTAAATCACAACTGCTATCTGAAACCAAAGCTATCTTTTGCAAATATAATTCCTCCTCGTAATCGTTAGTGTTTAAACTATATCATGACTATTACTTTTTAACAATCCGTAAATAACTCCCTAATAAAAAATCAAGAGACTATTTTATTACAAAACAGCCTCTTGACTCTTTAATTAAATATATTTGGATTTTATATAGTTGGCTAAATTAATTTGAAACCAAAACTTACTTAAGCTATCTTTTAACTAAGCAATTTGGGTAACTTTTTCTTCTCCTAGCATTTCTGCAACAGAGTTAGCTAAATCAACTACTCTTGAAGAATATCCCCATTCATTGTCGTACCAAGCAGCTACCTTTATCATGTTTCCATTTACCATAGTTAATAATCCATCAACTATTGTTGATCTACTATCGCCCTTATAATCTACTGATACTAATGGCTCTTCACATAAACCAAGGATTCCCTTAAGCTCATTTTCAGAAGCTTCTTGGAAAACTCTATTTATTTCTTCTGCTGTTGTTTCTTTTTCTACTTCACATACTAAATCTGTCATAGATACGGCTGATGTTGGAATTCTGAGTGCAAATCCATCTAATCTGCCTTTAAGTTGTGGCAATACCTTTGCAACTGCTTTTGCTGCTCCAGT
This sequence comes from Clostridium sp., assembly GCA_032077725.1. Classification (GTDB taxonomy): domain Bacteria; phylum Bacillota; class Clostridia; order Clostridiales; family Clostridiaceae; genus Clostridium_J. The sequence continues at coordinate 3,784 of DAMAVY010000310.1, forward strand.
TGTTGTAGGTATTATAGATTCTCCTGCAGCTCTTGCTCTTCTTAAATCTTTATGTGTTTTATCTAATATTTGTTGATCATTTGTATATGAATGAACTGTAGTAATAAATCCTTTTACAATTCCAAATTTATCATCTAATACTTTAGCTACTGGAGCTAAACAATTTGTTGTACATGATGCATTAGAAATAATTGTGTGTTTAGATAAATCTAATTCTGAATCATTAACTCCCATTACAACTGTTATATCTTCATCTTTACCTGGTGCTGTTAAAATAACTTTTTTAGCTCCAGCAGTAACATGTCCCATTAATTCTTCTCTAGTTTTGAACTTTCCAGTAGATTCTATAACTAATTCAACATTCATATCATCCCATGGAATTTCCTTTGGAGAATTACATCTTGTTATCTTTATTTCCTTACCATTTATGATTATTGCATCATCTGTTGTTTCAACTTCGCCTCTAAAAGTACCAAAGCAAGAATCATATTTAAATAAATGTGCAAGTGTTTTTATATCGGCTCTAGCATTAATAGCTATAATATTAAAATCTAATTCTT
>DAMAVY010000311.1:0-4341 GCA_032077725.1 Clostridium sp.
TGGTTTATAAAAAATAGTTTATCTCCTGCCTTGATAAAGGATGGGAGTGCTATTGTGAATAGAAATCAGATGAAAAATATAGGGGTGGCATAGTGAATATTATAATAAGCTATATTTTTACAATATTTTTAGATATTGCTTTGGGGGATTTGTTACTTACAAGAAAAAGAAATTATAAATACAATTTTTGCTTGTTTATAATTAATTTTGCAATATTTTTATTTGGATATATAATTTCTAATTTGTTTTTAAAAAACACTGATTTTTATCAATATGTGCCGAATGTTTTAGGTTTTACTTTCTGTATTTATTTTATTTTAGCCTATAAAGAATCCATTCCAAAAAAAATATTTACTATGTTCACTATAAGGCTATTTTCTGTTATTATTCTGGGTATAAGTAGCTATATATTGAGTTTTGCTCCTATTGAGGATTTTAATTTATATAAAAATCTTTCAATATTATTAAGAAACCTTATTCAATTAATGTTTATACCTATAATAAATTGGAATTTTAAAAGAACATATAAAGAAGTGTTAAAGTTTGTATCTAATACACTGACAAATATAATAACATTTTATAGTGTAACAATTTATTTTTTTCTAGTTAATTATTACCAATACAATGCTTTTGATAAAACTTACTCAAATGGAATGTTAAGTAATATATTGTTTGTTTTTATAATTGTTTTATCCTACATAATAATATTTGCTGCTATTTCTTCGATAAATAAAAATATACAATTGGAATATAATCTTAAAATAGTAGATACTCAAGTAAAATTGCAGAAAGAAAATTATAGAAATTTAAATGAGTCCATAGAGGATTATTTTGCATTTAAACATGATACAAGGCATCATCTCTTAGTAATCAAATCAATGATGGATGCTAAGAACTATATAAGTGCTTCAAATTATTTAGATAAATTTTATGAAAATAGTATGTGCCAAAATGTAGATGTATTATGCAACAATTTTACAGTAGATTCGATTTTAAAACATTACAAGGACATTGCAATAAATAATGGTATAGATTTTACGGTTAATGTGAACATACCAGATAATATTAATATAGATAATTTTGACTTAGCAGTTGTTATAGGTAATTGCATTGAAAATGCTATTGAAGCTTGTAATAAAATTGATTTTATAACTCTAAAATATATTAAAATAAAAGCTGAAATTAAAGGCTCTCAGTTAGTGATTAAAATTAAAAACAGTTTTAATGGTGAAATTATAAAAGAAGATAGTATAATAAAAACTAGCAAAAGTGGTGAAGACCATGGCATTGGATTGTGTAATGTTGCAAATATAACAGAAAAATATAGTGGATATTTTCATATTAATTACAATGATAATAAATTTGAAGTACATATTGCTATGAACTTTTGATTAGTAATAAAGTTGGTGATGGAAATGATAAAAATAGCAATTTGTGATGATGATGTAGAAGAGCTTGAAATAATTTCTTCCTATGTATCAAAAGGTGTTAAAGAATTAGATATACCATTTAATTTAAGTTCCTTTGAAGAAGGACAAGATCTTATGGACCATTTAAGATTATTTAAAGATACATTTGATATAATATTTTTAGATATTTATATGAAATTCTCTAATGGTATTGATGTTGCAAAGAAAATAAGAGAGTTTGATAAGGAATGTAAGATTATATTTATAACCTCTTCAAAAGAGCATGCCATTGACAGTTATGATGTGAACGCAATTTATTATATTTTAAAGCCATTTAATGAAGAAAAACTAAGCAATGCTATTAAAATTGCTATAGCAGGTTTACAGAAAGAAAACAAACAAATTTTAATAAAAAATAAAAAAGGAAGCTATAGAATTACTTATAATAGTATTTTATATGCAGAAAGCAAGGCAAGGGTTGTAGATTTACATTTAAAATCTGGTGAAATAATTAGTTTTTATTCAAAACTTGAAGATTTTTTTCAAAGTCTTGATGATGAAAGATTTCTTAAATGTCATAAGAGCTTTGTAGTGAATATGGATTATGCTTTGAAGATAGAAAATAAAAAAATTTTTATGATAAATAACATAACTATACCTATAAGTAGTACTAATATAGGTATAATAAAGGAAAATTACTTTAGGTATTTGTTGAAAGAAATATAAAGAGATATAAATATGTAATACAAATTTCTAATTTACCATCCCTTAGAAGTGATGAAAGATATTAAATGCAGCAAATAAAATATACATACATAAGAAAATGCGTGTATATTTTTTTGCTATTTTTTGCATTTCAAGACACGTATTTTACATGTAAAGGATTATTTTTAAATATATGGTATAAATTGATTGTAATATGTATTTTTTATAATAATTTTCTATACAAAAAGGCTTGATATTTTAAGGGGGTAAATTAAAAAAGTAAATCCCATTTATTTATGGCTTTTAGATTAGTGCTTTTAGATGAAATTCTCTAATGGTATTGATGTTAGAAAAAATAAGATAGTTTGATGAAGAATGTAAGATTATACTTATAACCTCTTCAAATATTTAATATATATAACGTACATGTATAATCAGTAGCATGTACGTTTTTTTATTGTTCTTTACATTTCAGAACCCATTTTTCACATGAAAGGTATATTTTCTTAAGTATATGGTATTTTATAGTTTCAATATATATTTTTATACAGAAATTTGTTATATAAAATCAAATTGTGATTTTGGTCAATTGGACAAAATCTACAAAAGGGGGCTGTTTATGAAAAAAAAGAAAAAACAAAGGATAATAGCCGTTATTGTAACATTCCTTATGATGGTAAATATTAATAGTGGAATGACAATAACAGCAAGTGCAGTTACAACTTTAACTGCATCGACTTATGCTGAATTGACAACTGCAATAACTAATGCGGTTGACGGTGATACAATAAGTATCACAGGTGATATTACTGTTACATCAGAAATATTAATATCGGGTAAAGCTTTAATTATTGAGGGAAACAATCATACAATTAAAGTACCAGTTACAGGACTAGATGACTCAGGTATCTATAATAATACTACACCATCAAGTTTTCGAGTTTTCAACATAAATGCGTCAGGTAAAACTGTTGAGATTAAAAATTTGACAGCAAAAGGTGGATATACTAACTCTATTGGAACGGGTATACTTAATAGTTATGGCACAACACTTAAACTGAGCAATGTTAATGTTTCAAATTCAAGGTCTACTGGTGGTGGCGGTGCAATTACCAATAATGGAAATATTTATATCAACGGATGTAATGTTAGTCGTAACGCAGCAAGTTATGGTGGTGGATTTTTCAATTCAGGTGTGATGTTTATTGAGAATTCTACCTTCAGTGAAAATAGAAGCACAGCTGTAAATGGTGGAGGTGGTGCTGGAGAAAACCAGGGAAATCTATATGTTAATAATTCAACTTTTTCTAATAATAAAAGCACCGAACTTGGAGGAGCTATAAATAATTGTGGAGGAACTGCATATTTTGCAAATAGTACATTTGCAGGAAATGTAGCTTATGGAGGTTATAGTGGAGGAGCTATTGCCCAAAATGGTGCAATGGTGAAGGTTGCAAATTGTTTATTTGCATATAATTATATAAATAGTGGTACATCAACATCTCCAATTTACACCTTAAATGATGTACAAGCATACAGAGGACTATTAGATGCGTATTATTGCGTATTCCAAGATCAAAGTTATGCAACCAATATAAACAATAAAGGAGGAAATAATCTATACACTGGTAATGCAAATGGTACTGACAACACTTTGTTTAACAATGGTATCAATACTAAGGTCTTAGGACCAGATGGTGTAGAAGTTGGAACTAATACAATATTTCAACCATTATTGGCAGCGGTAGAAAATGAGTATACACCTACAAATTATCTTAAATCATGCAGTTTTGCTTTTTCAAAAGGAGTAAAAACAAGTTTTACAAATGGAAATGGTACACCTACAATAGGCTATTATGATGGAAGTTCTTGGATAACTATTTTGGGAAGTAATCCTGAAAAATTCTATGTAAACATAGATCAAAATAATAAAGTTAGAAATGAGACACCTACAATTGGTTCCTTAGAGCTAGCATACCCAAATATGCTTTATATGTTAAAAGTAAATGCAGCAGATGGAGGTACTGTAGTTGGAGGAACAGTTTATGGTGATGTATATCCTGATGGGAAAACTGTAGAATTAACTGCAAAACCAATTGAGGGATATGGTTTTAAAAGTTGGGAGTATGTTGAGGGAGGTACTGGTACTGCATCAACGGCAAATCCATATACGGTAACGGTGTCAAAAAATATATCTCTAAAACCAGTATATGAAAAGGTTCCAACC
>DAMAVY010000312.1:0-4307 GCA_032077725.1 Clostridium sp.
TGGCTATTTGCAATTGATGATAGTTACGTTGAAAAATATAACAAAACTCATGAAACAAAAATTGATATAGACGCCTTTCGAAAGGGTGAAATTGTTATTATTACAAAGGACTATGATGACGAAGGATTTAATAGCATGGCTTTTAAAGAACTAACTTTAAATAGTGAAGGTGCAAGTACAGTGCATAATGTCACTATAGGTGGAATGTTCAGTGATGAAGATTGTAAATTTGCACTATACTCTCACGTACCAGGAAGTTTATCAGGAATTTATGTGAGTAAGGATTTTATGAGTAATTTTACTGATAATGCACATGCCACTTTCATTGATATTGATGTGGAAGAGTCTAAAGAACCTGAAATTAATGCAAAGTTAAAAGATATAAATGCGCAGTTAACATCATCAACCTATGTTTTTGAAGCAAAGTCTGATGTAACGGAAGATTTTCAGTCTTCCATGACCACTGTGAAGGTATTATCTAGTGGTATTTCCATTCTTCTTATTTTTATTGGTGTTTTGAATTTTATAAATGTAATTATTACAGGAGTTCATACTCGTCGCAGAGAATTAGCAGTTATGGAAAGTGTGGGCATGACAAAGAAGCAAATTCATAAAATGCTAACCTTTGAGGGCTTATATTATGCAGTTATCACAACTGTTATTATAATGACCTTAGGTAACGGTGTTTTATACTATATATCTATTTTAGTACCGAAAATTGCCGATTATGCTGTGTTCTCCTATCCTGTTACATTAACCACGGCACTAATTGTGTCCATATTTATCATCTGCCTAGTAGTACCTGGCATTGTTTATAGTATGAATACAAAAGAAAGCATAACAGAACGTCTTCGCGAAACTGACAATTAAGCCATTTTATGTTATAATGTAGTTTTAAAGGCAGGTGGTTACCATGGCAACAATTCTTCTGCTAGAAGATGACAAAAACCTTAGTAAAGGAATTGCAATAGCGTTAGAAAAGGATAAGCATATCGTAGTTCCTGCATACAGTTTTTTTGAAGGTGTGGAAAGCTATACAAAACAGCATTTTGATTTGTTCCTTCTGGATATTAATTTACCTGATGGAAGCGGAATAATGTTTTGCAAAAAAATTCGTGAAAGTGTAAGAGGTCCCGTGATTTTTCTTACAGCAAATGATACTGAAGAGGATATGCTAGAGGGATATAAAGTAGGCTGTGATGATTATATTTCCAAGCCCTTTTCCGTTGAAATTTTAAGAAAGAAGGTACTAGCTGTTCTCCGCCGTTTTAATAGGTCAGATTATGAAATAAAACAATTTTCCTATAAGGAGTTGGATGTTAATTTTGATCGAATGATTGTACAAAAAAACGGTATAGAATGCAAACTCACCCCAACAGAATATAAGCTGCTAGAATACATGATTCAAAATAAGGGCAAAGTGTTAACTCGTTTAATGCTACTTGAAAGAGTTTGGGATAGTGACGGTAACTATATTGATGAAAATACACTGAGTGTTCATGTGCGTAGGTTGCGACAAAAGTTAGAGGATGATTCCAAAAATCCAGAATATATTATAACGGTGTTTGGTATTGGATATACCTTTGGAGTATGATATGAAAAAAAACGAGGTATTACAGAAAATCATATATATTTTAGCATTACTGATTGCCCTTGCACTTAGTCTTGGGGTGTGGCTTATAGGTGGAGATATATCAACTGTGTTAATATGTGGATCAGGAACATTTTTACTACTACTTATGATAGTCTTAATGGATATGCTACATAGATTTTATACAGACAAGCTGCTATTAGAACTTTCAAACTTGATGGACAGTATTATTGATATGAGAAAGGGAACAGTATTTTCTGATGTGGAGGATACCCTCCTGTCAAAACTGCAAAGTCAAGTCATTAAGTTAAGTGGAATACTTACATCACAGAACAAAGCAATAAAAACTGAGAAGGATGAGATAAAATCTTTAATTTCAGACATATCTCATCAAATCAAAACCCCTGTTGCATCTATTAAGATGTTTGGAGATTTATTGCAGGACTCTGATTTGAGTGAGGAAAAACGAAGAGAATACTTGAAGGTTTTGGAGCAATCCCTTGATAAGTTGATTTTTTTAACAGACAGCATGATAAAAATGTCTCGTCTTGAAAGTGGTGTGATACAATTAAGGCCTCAAGCCACGGATTTAAGTGATATAGTATTACATGCTGTGAAACAAGTGTATCCTAAGGCAAAGGAAAAAGATATAGATATTTCCTTTGATACGGAGGTTGTTATCACACTTATGTTAGATAGAAATTGGACAGCAGAGGCAATATTTAATATTCTAGATAATGCTGTGAAGTATTCAAGTTCTGGAGGCGCTATTTCAATATCTATTATAAAATATGAATCCTTTGCACGACTAGATATTTTAGATAATGGTATAGGCATTGCCGAAGAAGAACAGTCAAAAATTTTCAAACGGTTTTATCGTGGGAAAGACACTGCTGACGTGGAAGGCGTTGGTATAGGTCTTTATCTAAGCCGAAAAATAATTACTGATGAAGGTGGATACATTAAAGTGAAATCCGATGAAAAGGGGAGTAAATTCTCAGTTTTCTTACCAATTTTCTAAGTAACCCCAGGGGTACAACATGATAAACTGAAAAAAGAGTCACATAAGGATGCCTAAAAGTCGATATTCATTGAATAAATGGATATCGACTTTTTTAGCTACATTTTAGTTTTATTTAAAGAATATGATTTTAACTTTATGGGAAATATGATATTACATGGTAATTTTAAATTCTATAAGGAGGATCAAGGTAGTTTGAAAAGGTTAAAATTAGTTAAAAAAATTAGTGCATTTACTTATATTAAATATATGTTTTGTGCAATTTCCATTATTTCTATTGTGGTATTAATAGTGTTAAACACTACAATTACATATAAATATATAATATATAGATATAATTTGGTAACTTATACTGGATTATCATCAGAAATCCTCATGGATAATTATAAAACTATAATTTATTATCTCCAAAATCCTTTTATTAAAGAATTATCCCTTGAATATTTTCCTATGAGTAATTTTGGAAAAATTCATTTTGGGGAAGTAAAACAAATATTTATTGCTTTATATATAATTAGTATTGGATTTATTATTGTGACTACAATAAAATTAATAACTAATAAAAACAATAATTTAAAAGATAGTATTATAAATACTTTTAATAGTGTTTCAAATATCATATTAATTTTTATTGTAAGTATATCTCTTATGAGTGTAGTAGACTTTTCAAAGATATTTAATGGATTCCATAAAATATTTTTTAGAAATGATTATTGGATTTTTGATCCTAGGATAGATCCTGTAATCAATGCTTTACCACAGGAATTGTTTATCATTGAACTGGGATTAATAATTGCTTTACTTTTGATATTTACTTTAATAGTAAAGGCTCTCTATTATCATAACTACCACCGGAGGTGTAAGGGCCATTGATCCTCACCGCCTGGGATAATAGTAAAGACTCGCTGAGATCAATATTATAATCTTTCTTTTCTTATTCAAATAATAAAACAGCCTCCTAGGATATTTTTATTTTATCATAGAAGGCTATTATATTTTATATACTTTTTACAGGATTAATAAATCACATTTAAATTATAGACCTTTTTAAAATCTTATTTATATCAGGTAGCTAATTATTTTATTCACATGGGAAAATATAATTAGCTATCACACGAATTTTTAAATCAGAAATATCATCTACGATATCCTCTGGAAGTACAAACACTACTCTGCGTGTAATAGTAACACATTCACATTCACGTCCACAACCTCTAGGAGAAGTTGTAGTAAACCCTTTAAATGCAACTATTCTATTTTGACAATCAACTAAAACAACTGCTACAGCTACTTTTCTCTCTGGTTCTACATTGTTTACCACTGCTATTACCTTTAATAACTTAGCACCATGTCGATCCAAATCTGTCTCTGCACTTACAGTACTGCATAACTCTCCTGGACAACAACGACCGGGATTGTTTTTATTACATTCTACTCTAAAATCATTTTCGCAATTACTCATTTTAGTAACTCCTTTTTTTATAAATTTTTAATAAGACAATATTTGCTCATATTGATTTATAAGATATCATTATTTTTATGGTTACATATATCACTACAATATACTAAATATATTGTGAACATAAGTTTACAAATTGATATATGTACTTATACATATGAACAACATCCACAATGTCCTTTATCGTAAATTTATAATTATACTTTTAATGAGTTAAATGCAATATATAAAAATGG
>DAMAVY010000313.1:0-4257 GCA_032077725.1 Clostridium sp.
AAAATTCCTCTGTTAGCTAAATCAGCTGCGCCATTTACTATACTTTCAAACTCATTGGGTTTTAAATTTCCTACTTTAATAGTTTTAAAAGGCATTAAGCATCTTGCTGAAAGCATTCTTTGCATAAGTTGACTCTTAGGCATTTCCAGGGAAAAAATTGCTACCTTGCCTTCCTTGGAGGCATATTGGCCTAGATTTAGTGCAAAGGCTGTTTTACCCATGGATGGCCTTGCTGCAACAACCATGAAATCTCCCTTTTGAAGTCCATTTATAGTTTCATCTATTTCACTAAAGCCTGTAGTCTTTCCACTGATCTTTCCACCATTTCTAAACTTGTCCTCAACTTCTGTGATTGCATCTTGCAAGGCCTCAGAAATACTCACTATCTCACCATCACTATTTTTGTCTGTAACCTGATCTATTGCACTTTCCATTAATGCCGTTATCTGCTCTAAAGGTATATCCTCACAGGAGTCATCTATAAGCTTCCTACCCGCTTTTATAAGCTTTCTTCTTCCGGATTTTTCCTTTATTATATTTACATGATCAAGGAAATTATCACTGCTTACAATAGAACTTGAAAGTTCTGTTAAGTATGTTAAGCCCCCGCAACTTTCCAGTTCTCCTCTAGAATTAAGCTCTTCTCGTAGTGTTACTAGGTCTATATTTACCCCTTTCCCTTTTAGTACCGTAATATCTCTATATATAACTTCATGTTTAGGATTGTAAAAATCTTCTGGTCTTATTATATCCATAGCCTCCACCAGCTTTTCATTATCGATTATTATTGTTCCAAGAACTACTTGCTCAGCTTCAACATTGTTTGGCATAACTCTATCCATTTACATTTCCCCCCAAAATACTTCTATGGGCTTACTAGGCTCCATAAATTTTATATTACTCATTTTATTTTTGACTTTTCCCTGGTTTAGATAAGTATCAAACTTGCCTGAAAACAGTGTACTTGGTGCTATATATTGTTCCCAGTCCGTGCCTGTCCATTTCTTAACCATGTTATCAATCACCTTTTCAAAGTCCTCCACCGTAAATTTCTCTATTAGCCTTGCCTTTATGAGCTTTCTAGTTTCTTGAGTACTTGTCCTAAAATTTTTATTAGCTTTAATATTTAAATACTCAACAATTCTTTTAACATTTTGGTCAAGGTTCTTCTCCTCAATATTATTAATGAAGGATCTTTTAGTAGAAGGATTATTTGTTGGGTATTTTTGTACCAAGGTGTGGGTATTTTCATCACTACTCTTGAGTATTTCTATATCAACATCTTGGGTATTTTTATACCTTCCCTCTTCTATATTTTCATACTTATCCACTCTTATAATTTCAAGGTTATAATCTTCAATATTTTCTTCCTTATAATCTTGTATAATTTCATATTTACCAGCTTGTACATTTTCTTTATTACTTTTACCTTCACTTCTTTTAACTTTTGTACTTGTTACAAGTTCTAAATACCTTTCACCTATGCCGAAATAGGAGTATGTCCCTCCAGCTTTTTTAACATAATGGGTAAGCACTCCTGAATCTCTAAGGTTATAAAACCTCTTTCTCACTGCTTGTTTTTTCATTTTTAGCATAGGTAGTTCAGCTATTACGCCTTCATACATTACCCAGTAATAAGTTTGTCCATCTACAACTTCAGCTTTCATTAAATCTGTGCTCATAAAGTCTACAAAATACCTAAGTATAGCTGCATCTTCAATATCTAATCCTAGTTCAATAAGTTTTTTTTGTTGAAATCCCATTATTGTGTGTTTCATAAAATCACCCTTTCTAACTCTCATATATGCAAAAAATAGAAAAAGTGTACAAACTGTTTTAAATATTTTTATAAGTTATGCGGATTCCATTTTTATTTTGGTAAAGGTATATAAGTTATGTGGCTACCATTTTTATTTTGGTAAAGATAAAAGGCGAAGCAATTAGTAAAATTGATTTTTGAAAATTGAATAGTACGGTATTTGCAAAATATGTTATAATGTGGATAAAACAATTAAATTTGGATCGTAGTTGTAAACTTTTATGAACTAAATAGAAATAGTGAAATAAATAAATCTAAAAGAATTTTTATTATTACGGTGGTAAAGATGAAAAGTGTTTTTAAGATTATAGTTTTTATAGGCGACATTTTGGGCTTCGTATTTTTTTTACTACATTTATAGGATTGAAAAAAATGCATAAAGAGTACAGTAATCTAGAAAATGATGAATATTTATCAGAAAAAGAAATCAAAAAATTTCGTAAGTATCTTATATACATGTTAATTGGATTCTCTATTTTTACGATTACTTCATTGTTTCATTTAGTATTACTTTTTTTAGATAAACCATTTTAATTTATACTTTTCTTATTTTACTCGTAAATGGATGGTTATTTGTAATGGTACGAATAAAGTTCTTGATTTTGGATGTAGAAATGGTACTATGCTATTTTTATGTGCTATAAATAGCATAATATGGTATTTGAAAATATGTTATAATGTGGATAAAGTAATTAAATTTGGATCTTAGTTGTAAAATACTATGAATTAATAAGGGAGAGAATTTATGGAAAAAAACAATTTGAAATCAATAATTTTTGGCGCTATCTTTGTTGTAGGAATAATAATACTAATGAACAGTATAAATTTAGGTGACAATGGAGCATCCAACATTATGAAGGCTAATGGTGGTAGTATGGATACTAATACTTATCTGATTTATTTAGAGCAATCTATTACAAAATATAGATTTATAGGTTCGATATTATCAATATTAGGCGGATTAGGTGTATTAAAAAATACAGGTAGTAATTCATAATCTTCTTATGATTGTAATTGAATAATTGTAGATAACTGCAACGGAAAATTATTTATATTAGCGGAGGTTTAGACCATGGACTTAAAGTCAGGAATTTCTAAAATTATTGGTATTAAAGCTGATGATATACCAGCTTCAATGGAATACAGGATAATAGAATCCATAAAAGAAGCTGGGTATGAGAGACAGCTTATTGAGTATGACTCCAATGGAGATACAGTCATTGCCTTTCTTTTAATTCCCGAAGTTCTTAATAATAATCCTGCAATACTAATAAATCACCAGCATAACAGCGAGCGTCATTTAGGGAAAAGTGAGGTATGCGGATTAGCTGGTAATCCTTTGCAGGCTTTTGGACCAGAATTAGCGAGAAAGGGATTTGTTGTTTTAGCACCTGACTCGATATGCTTTGAAGAAAGACGGAAAAATGCCCAGGGGATAGTACCTCTACCAGGCGATGAGGATTTTTTTCAACATTTAAATGAAATGTGTTACCGTATCTTAAAGGGTGATAATCTGATGAAAAAAGTACTGCTTGACGCTATGAATGGAGTAACTTTACTGTCTGAACTTACTTTTACTGATAATAAAAGAATTGGCACACTGGGGCATTCTTACGGTGGAAATACCGTGCTATTCCTGTCTGCATTAGATGAACGGATTTGTTTTAGCTGTGCAAGTGGAAGCGCATGCACCTATGAGAATCGAATGCTAAATGATGTAGGTATTGAACTGGCAAGCGTGATTCCGAGTTTCAACAAAAGCTATGATATATTTGATTTAGTACACTGTATAGCTCCAAGACCGTTATTAATTGTCTCTGCGGATGTAGACAAATACTCCAGGGATGCAGACTTTATTGTTGAAGAAGCTCGTCCATCATATGCAAAATATATGGCTGATAATAAATTATGTCATAAGAGATATAGTGGTGGACATGGACTGACAAAAGAGAGGTTTGATTACATCATCAAGTGGTTGTGTATGAGTGCCGAATACACCGAATTATAAGTATTATACAGTGCCAATAAAAATATATAACTATATAAAAATGTATTGCTTAGAAAATGGAATCAAAACAACATCAGCTATATTTGATATAACAGAAAGAGCTATTCAAAAGCAGTTAAAACTAACTACACAATATTTAGGCATAGAAGGAGTATCTACCCATAGCTTTAGAAAGTACTTTGCAACTCAAATATATTTAAATAATAATTGCAATATTGCCCTAGTAAAAGAGTTGATTCATTAAATTTTATCGTATTGTTTGTGTCATCAGCCATAGCAACACCCTGAGGCAACACTAATATGCACCCTAGTATCAATGCTAATACCTTTTTTAAATGTTTTTTAACATAATATACATTATAATCATCTTTTGTTTCATAATTATAGTTCATACCATATATGGTTTAAAATACAATACTTTGAAAAAATA
>DAMAVY010000314.1:0-4257 GCA_032077725.1 Clostridium sp.
CTTCTTTGCTACCGACTACATCCTTTTGTACAATATCAAAAGGTTTGTAATGAGGGTACGCATTGGTAGATTTTATTCCCTTTCCTAAAAAGCCAACTAATTGATTTATATATACATTAGCTTGAGTATTTTTACTTGATTCATAGTTATATACCTGGCCAAAATTTTCATCAATTTCAATCCCTGTTGACGCTTTTAGTTCACTTCCACTTGGAAGTCCAAGTCCTAGCTGCCAACCATACTTAGCTATGAGGTCAAGGGCAGCTGTATTTTTACCTGCATTTTCATATAATCTATCTGCCACATCATAGAAGAAATAGTTACATGATTCCTCTAGTGCTGTTTTTACGTTTATAGGTCCATGGGCGCCATGATACATATTCCATTTCCAACAAGCTCCTCCATAATTATTCTTAGTATATTCACCCACATCATTTATTAGTGTATTTTCACCTATAGCTCCCTCTTCTAGACCAGCAAGGGCAGTTACTGGCTTAAAGGTAGATCCTGGTGGTACTAAGGATAGTGTTCCGTAATTATAGAAATGCTTTGGAAATATATCATACATATCTTCTCTCAGTCCGGTTTTTGCATCTATAGGGAAGATTTTATCTAATAACATTTCTTTTCTTTCCTCTAAACTCAAAGTTGAAAGTTCACTTTGAGTGAAAAGCTTACTTTTAACCAAAGCTTCATCATTTGATGCCAGTCCTCTTCCTTTAATATATGCTTTTCCCATTTCTTCTAAGTCAGGACTAAAATACTGCTGGGATAACTCTGTTGTTAGTTTTCCTGGCACTGTAAATATGTTTGGATCATATCCTGGGTAACTAGAAAGAGCTAATATCTCTCCAGTTTTACTAATAGCTACAGCAGCTCCTCTTGTAGCATTTGTGCTATCACCATTTTTATCTTTGCCTTTTTCTCGAAGTGCTTTCAGTACTTCATTCAAGGCTTTGTCTGAAGCCTTTTGCACATTTAAATCTATATTTAGCTGCACTTTATCTCCTGCATAAGCTTCAACCTGGCCTAAGGTTTTTACCCTACGACCTTGCTTATTTATTTCTATGCTCTCTTGTCCCTTTGTTCCTTTTAGATACGATTCATAGGCAGCTTCTATTCCTGCCTTACCTATATCATCGGTACTTGCATCGTAGCCCTTTTCTTCATATTTATCTTCTTCCCAAGGGTTAATTTTAGACATATACCCTAAGAAAGCTGAGCCAATTTCATTATTGGGATAGATCCTCATAGGCTCCATATCTACAATCATTCCAGGCAATTCTGGTTGTAACTGTTCAAATATAAAAGCAGTTTCTTTATCTAAAGTATTAGATATGACCACTGGACTATATCCTGAATAACTCTGCATATCCATGGCATCTTTTATTATTACAAATCTTCGCTCTTCTTCAAGGGTTAATTCATAGTATTTATCAACACCATATTTCTTTTCAAGAGTTTTATAAACTTCTTCTGCTGAAATCTGTAAAAGTTGTTCATCTACAGGGTTCCATTCTCCCTTTTCTTCAGATAACTGAGAAGCTTTTTTATCATCTCCATATATTTTTTTTATTATTGGTTCATGAAAGCCTCTATCTTTTTTAAACCTAAGTTCTAACCATCTTCTATCTTCTTCACTGGTAGCTTTAAAATTAAATTCCAGTTTTCCCTCAGTATTTATTATTATCTCAAACTCATCTACAATAGGAATTTCTTTTTTATCTAATATTTTAAATACTCTATCCATGGTTTTAAAAAAACACTTATCATTTTCTTCTGTTTCACTATATTGTAATACATAATTTTGCTTACTTGTAGCGAGAATTTTTTCATTTCTGTCTATTATATCCCCACGTGCTGCAGCCACGGATACATTTTTATATTTATTACTATTGGCTTTTTCTCTATACTTATCCACTTGCACTACCTGTAAATTAAGTAGTCTTACAGTTATCGAGATAAACACTAACGTCATAGCAATATAGATTATATTATATCTTGAAAATTTTCTTTTATTTTTCTTGTTTATCCTATTTTTTCTCATACTTTATTAGAATCTCCATCCTTTTTTATAGTTTTAGTTTTACTAAACTTAAAAATAGCCTTGTTAAAAATAATGCTATTACCTTTCATATGTAGCCTCCACATTTATAGGAGCATTATTATTATTTCAACATTAACTTATGAAAACCCTTCTTTATTTAACTAATAAACATATTTTTGTAATAATATGAAATATATTGTTTGCAAAGAAATATTATTAATGGTTATCTCTTATTTTCCATGACTACATCTCTATATTAGCATTTCTCTTAAAGGATAACAAATTCTGTCAATGAGGAGGAAAGTGCCTTAAATTTCTGGTAAAATCATATGAAAAGTATGATTTTGCAAAAAAAATAACAAATGGAAACCCATTTGTTATTTTTTTATTACCATGAAACTCTTTGTACTTAGATCCTAAGTTCCACTAACTAATTCAATATTAAATTATTTATCAGCTTCAACATATTTAAAATTGTAGCCTGGATCAATTTTTTTGATTTCATCCTTAAAGTATGCTTCAAACATTGCCTTAGCAATAGTTCCATCTCCGTGGGCAGCATCAAATACAATTGAACACACTATTATTTGTGGATCATCATAAGGTGCAAAACCTACATATACAGAAGCTGCATCTCTTCCTAAAGCTCCTTGAAGGTCTTCAGATACAACGTTAGAAGTACCAGTCTTACCACCAGTTTTAATTGGGAAGCCTTTGAAAACAAGCGCTGATGTACCACTCTCTCCCTCAGTAACAGCATTCATACCTTGTTTTATAATTTCTATATTTTTTTTACTAAACTTAGCACTACTTATAATTTCAGGCTCAATGTCTTTTATGACTTCTCCTGATTCTCCATCTAAAATCTTATCCACTAGTTTTACTTCATATCTATCTCCACCATTAATAAGGGTTGAAATATAACTAGCTAGTTGTAGTGGAGTGAAATAATTCATACCTTGACCGATAGCAGCATCATAGGCATTTGCTGGAGATTTAATAAATGTACTTCCATCATTAACAGCATAAAACATAGCTAGCGCAATGCTTTGAACATCTTCTTCAGTATAGCCTATGCTCTTAATATTAGAGTTAGTGTTAATAATATCTTCAATTAAAGGTGTAAATCTTGATATTAAAGTCCTATCATCAGACATCTCATCTTTCTTTATTTCTTCCTTTATGGCATCTACTAATGCCTTCTTCTTTTCATTTGTAAGTTTTATTTGCTCCTGTTCTTCTTTGCTACCGACTACATCCTTTTGTACAATATCAAAAGGTTTGTAATGAGGAGATGCATTCATTGAACTTATTCCTTTTTCTAAATAGCCAACCAATTGATTTATATATACATTAGCTTGGGTAGTTTTGCTTGACTCATAGTTATATACTTGACCAAAGTTCTCTTCAATTTCAATACCAGTAGCAGCTTTTAGGTCACTTCCACTTGGAAGGCCAAGACCTAATTGCCAACCATACTTAGCTATGAGGTCAAGAGAAGTTGTATTCCCACCTGCTTTTTCATATAATCTATCCGCTACATCAAAGAAAAAATAGTTACAAGAGACCTCTAATCCATATTTAACATCTACATATCCATGAGAACCATGATACATATTATATATCCAACAAGCTCCCTTATAGCCATTGCCACGGGGATCAAACTCACCGTTATCAAGTACTTTCGTACTTTCATCAATGACACCTTCTTCTAGTCCCGCAAGAGCAGTAACAGGCTTAAATGTAGATCCTGGAGGGACTAAGGATAGTGTTGCATAATCATAGAAAGGTTTTGGGAAAATATCATATACATCTTCTCTTACGGTAGTGTTTCCTTCTATACTATCATCTATAGGAAACATTCTATCTAAAAGTATTTGTTGTCTTTCCTCTAAACTCTTAGATGCAAGTTCACCTTTAGTCAAAACTCCTTCCTTGTTTGCGAGTCCTCTTCCCTTAATATATGCCTTTCCCATTGCTTCTAAGTCAGGGTTAAAGTACTTCTGTGATAACTCTGTTGTCAGTTTTCCTGGAACTGTAAATATGTTTGGATCATATCCCGGATAACTAGCAAGAGCTAATACCTCTCCAGTATTACTAATAGCTACAGCAGCTCCTCTTGTAGCATTTGTGCTATTACCCTGTGCACTTTGCCCCGTTTTTTGAAGTTTTTCCATTACTTCCTTCAAGGCTTTTTCTGCAGCTTTTTG
>DAMAVY010000315.1:0-4257 GCA_032077725.1 Clostridium sp.
GATCTGAATTTCTATATCTCCATAGATATGTTGCCTTCGCACAAATAGGCCTATATCTACGGTTCATTTTTAAACCATGATTATAGAGCCTTATATCTATGATGATGATGTTTTAATTCCTTTATTTTATTTATCAAATATTTCATTTATATCATCTCCATTATAAATAACTTATCATTTTATATATTTCATGTCAATGATTTTTTACTTTAATTCTTCTGATAAAGATTTGCATTCATTGCCACCTCGACCTATAACGTTCTCAGCTGCTACTAGTGAGTTTAATACGGATTCTTCCACAGCTTCTGCAGCTCCTCTAAAGAAATAGTCTATATAGTTTTCATTTATGACTTTCATCTCAGTAGAAACTTTTTCTTCATAATGATTAATCTTATTAGCTGTACTAAACGCAATAACTACATCTCCACTTCCATTTCCAAGATAAGAACCAAGCCTTGTAATACCGACTACACTCCTCTTTGCTACTCTTTTTAACTGGCGTGGCAATAGTGGTGCATCCGTTGCAATTATCATCATAATAGAACCCTTTTCTAATTTTTTTAGAGTGTTTTCTACATCTTCGCCACTATTCCTTAGAAACATATTATTATTATTTTCATTTATCATAGATTTAATATCTTGATTATTAAGTACGAAATCTTTTTTTTCTCCAAAATTTGATAAAACTAATGCTCCAAGGGTATAGTCTTCATCTTTTATTTTTATCCTTCTTGAAGATGAACCAATTCCACCTTTATATCCAAAACATCTCATCCCTGTTCCAGCTCCAACTCCGCCTTCTAAAAAATCTTCAGAGGCATTTTTAATACTTTCAAAAACATGTTCTTCTGTGACGTGGAAACCACGAATATCATTTAAAAATCCATCATTACACTCACCAACTATAGGATTTATAGTTCCTGTTTTTACTCCTATATCAGGGTTCATAGAAAGCATATATTTTATAAGTCCTTGACTCACAGTTCCCACATTTAAAGTATTTGTGAGCATAATTGGTGTTTCAATAGTACCAAGCTCCTCCAGTTGTATTGTACCAATAGTTTTTCCAAATCCATTAATAACCTGAACTGCACCATAAAGTTTTTCTTTAAAGATATTTCCTTCATGAGGTATTATTGCTGTTACCCCTGTATTTATATCTCCATCCTTTAATGTGACATGTCCAACTTTTACGCCCTTAACATCAGTAATTAAATTTTTCTCCCCTGTTTCTAAACTTCCAATGGTTATACCATAATCTCTAATTCTTTTCATATCTTACACCCCCATAAAACAAATTTATCTTAAAAATTTAATTTTATCCTATATATATTATAAATTATTTACTACCCTAAAACTAGCTATACATGACACTCCAAATCTTCTTATGTTCCCTCAAGGTTACTCCAAAGAAGCTCCTATAAGTAAGCATAGGAGGCTGAGTTTCATATATAATCAAAATAGAATTTTTATATTTTACATTTTCTTACCACAGTGCATATATATTCTTTGAAAGGAGTTGATACCATGGCAATAACAAATACTAAAAACAGTACCGCCTTAGTTATTAAATATGCTAAGGGACAAAATGAGGATGGTAGCCCTAAAATCCAAAGTCAAAAATTTTCAAAACTAAATGGAGCTGCTACTGATGAGCAAATCTATAATATAGGTGCAGCAATTGGAGCTGTGCTTATAAGTAAACCTACTGAGATAAAAAAACTAGATGACTACTCTCTAAATCAAGGCTAACTTTACTTAGACCTTGTAATATTAGTTTCAAAAATAAGGAGGATTAAATATGGAAAAAAAATTAGTTATGACATTTAAAGATGCAAAAGAAAGGAACTTTAACCTTACAGTTAACTCAGTAAAGGAAGGGGTAACCGCTATAGAAATCAATGCAATAATGGATAATATCCTTAGTACTGGTGTATTCCAAAGTAAAGATGGTGCCTTAATATCTAAAGAATCCGCTGTAATAGTAGATACTACAACAACTGAATACCCGCTGGCTTAACTTAAAAAGGAGTGCTAACTGATAGCACTCCTTTTTTTAAGTGTTTTTATAATTTAATAATTAATGTGTATTTTCCTCTTATATGATTTCTAGATCTAATTCATTTTTTAACATATCTTCATAGGTTTCTCTTTTACATATGAGTCTTGGTCCTAGTTTTCCAACCAAAACCACAGGTGCTTTAGGAATTTTATTATAGTTACTGCTCATTGAATAACAATAAGCGCCAGTAGAAAGCACTGCAAATATATCTCCTTTTTTAACTGTAGGAAGGCTTATATCATTTATTAAAACATCCCCAGATTCACAACACTTTCCTGAAATTGTAACTAATGTTTCATCACTGTTCTCCACATTATTTGCAATTACACCTTGATATTGTGCATTATATAATGATGGTCTTATATTATCTGTCATCCCTCCATCTACAGATACATACTTTTTAATATTAGGAATTTCCTTAACTCCTCCAATAGTATATAAGGTTATTCCGCTATTACCAACTATGCTCCTACCTGGCTCTATTATTATATTAGGTTTTTTCATATTTAGTTTGTCGCTACATATATCCACTTCATTTAGTATTGCATTGCAATATTCCTCAATGGTCTTTGGATCATCTCCTTCACCATAATATATGCCAAAGCCTCCACCTAAATTAAGTTCTGTAATATTAACATTGCAATTTCTAATAATTTTATTTATAAGTTTCATCATGACTCTCACTGCTTCTCTATATGGCTCTAAGTCAAAAATTTGTGATCCTATATGACAATGTAGTCCTTTAAAATTAATATTTTTAAGTTCACCTATAGTTTGCACTACTCTAAAAATATTATCTTCTAAAAGAGTAAATCCAAACTTAGAATCTATTTGACCAGTTTTTATATATTCATGGGTATGCGCTTCTATCCCTGGAATTATTCTGAGTAGTATGTCTTGAGTACTTCCAAAAGTCTCACATACCTTATTTATATTTTCAAGTTCCATCATATTATCTACTATTATAGTTCCAACCCCTGATTTTACTGCCAATTTAATCTCTTCAATAGTTTTATTATTACCATGAAAATATACCTTTTCCATAGGAAACCCACTTACTAGTGCAGTATAAACTTCCCCTCCTGATACTACATCAAGGCACAATCCTTCACTCTTTATTATCTGCACAATTGCTTTAGTAAGAAAAGCTTTTCCTGCATAAACAACCTTATTGCTGCCCTTAGCTTCCATTACCTGAAGGTATCTTCTGCAGTTATCTCTAATTTGTTCTTCATCCATTACATAAAGCGGAGTTCCAAACCGCTCCGCAAGCTCTGCAGTACTAGTTCCTCCTATAAAAAGAATATTATTTATAATTTCCATTGTTCCAAACAAGTTCATAATAAATTCTCCTTTCAGCTCCCACTATAATTTATGAAATATATATTTATTTTGGTACACTTGTCCAAAATAAATATAAATGGGTATAAAGGAACACTACTTGCACAGTGGCGGTCTAGTACATATTTTGCAGTAACCAAAAATAAATTTATTACTTTTTATTTGTTTAAAAAATATTTATATGGTAATAATAAAAACATGCTTGATTAATATCTCCATATTAATTAACTTTTCCACCCAATTTTAAACAAACAGACTAGGATTAGGAACTCACTCCTCATTTACCTAGTCTGTTTGTTTTTTTACCGCTCAGTTATCAGCATGTTTAAAAGTAGACTTTTTAAGTATATGTCCCCAAAATCGTGGATCTAGATATAATGTCCTAATTAAACGCAAACTAAAATAATACCTGCGTTTTAAATATTATTTCTAGTATTATTTTCTACAAATCTGCCAATCCTAGTAATGTTATATTTAAGCACAAGTACATTAAATACCCTAAAATAAAGGAGATGTTTTTATGTCTAGAGATTGTTCAAAAACTAAAAATAAGAAGTCCACAGCTCTTAAATCTGACCCAATAGGACGTAATTATCAAGAAGGCATGAAAAATAAGGCAAATGAACATTCACCTTCTGGTGAAAAGGAGCCTTCAACTCAAACTACCTTTAAATAAGATCTATTAATAATATAAAAGAATACAGGCATAGGCCTGTATTCTTTTATTATAATATACACTATGGTATTATTTTATTTTTCACTTTTGTAAATTGTAAATAGGTCTTTTATCTTAATCCTGTTTCCTGTGTGGAGTATTACTACAGAGTATACCTTAGCTGTAAACATAGTAAATA
>DAMAVY010000316.1:0-1525 GCA_032077725.1 Clostridium sp.
GCAAATTCCCAGTATTAGTCCATCTCTATTATTTAATAGTTCCATTACAGCCTCTTTAATTTTTTCATTTCTAAAGATAGCATTTATAAATTTACCTGATCCATCAGGTTCATCTCCTGCTGAGAATCCACCTGGTAGCATAATTATTTGAGAATCTTTTATTTTTCTCTCCATATTTATTATGGATTCTTTTATATGCTCTGGAGATAGATTGTTAAATATTACTGTGTTAACTTCTGCTCCAGCTCTTTTAAAAGCTCTTTCACAATCATATTCACAGTTAGTTCCAGGGAATATTGGGATAAACACCTTAGGTTTTGCAATTTTAATAGTAGGTGATTTAGCCACATTAGCACTTGAATTGCTATTATCACTTATTATTTCTTGTTTCATTTCAAGATGTTCAGCTTCACCATCACTATAATTTTTACTAAATATATCTTCTAGTGGAGCTTCATAAATTTTACATAGACTATCAAGGGAAAGTTTCTCTTCACCTTTTATTATTGATGCTTCATTTATAGTGCTTCCAAGTTCTATAATGTTTTTATTATCTAATTTAAAGTCACTACTTACTTCTAATACTACACATCCATAACTAAATTTCTGAAGTTCTTCTATAGAAATATCATCATTTATATTTAATCCTATATTATTACCAAAGCACATTTTTGAAAGCGTCTCTATAGCTCCACCATAGTTAACAGTGCCACTAGATAATACTTTTCCTGATTTTATTAATTCATTTATTGTTTTATAGTTAGCTTTTAATTCATTAAAGTCAGGTGTATAATCCTCTTTCACTTTCGTATTTACGAGTATTACTTTGCTGTAAGGCGCTTTAAACTCATTACTTAGAGCAGTTTCAGAGTTTCCTGTAGTTACTGCAAAACTTATTAGTGTTGGTGGAACTTTTAAATCCTTAAAGGTCCCTGACATACTATCTTTACCACCTATAGCTGCCATTTCTAAGTTATGCTGAGCATAAATTCCTCCAAGTAGAGCTGCAAAAGGTTTACCCCACTTCTCTTTATCATCTCCAAGTTTCTCAAAATACTCTTGGAATGAAAGATAAACACTATCTAAATCTCCACCTAGTGCTACAAGCTTAGTAACACTTTCCACTACTGCATAAAGTGCGCCATGGAATGGGCTCCAAGTTGCTAATTTTGAATTAAAGCCATGAGCCATAAGGGCTGTAGTTTTAGTATCTCCATTTTCAACTGGTATTTTAAATACCATACCATCTGTTTGTGTTCTTTGAGTTTTTCCACCATATGGCATAAGCACTGTATTTCCGCCAATAGTTGAATCAAAAATATTCATAAGTCCCTTTTGGGAACATACATTTAAATCTCCTAGGATTGATTCAAAACCTTCTTTTAATGTAGAATAAATCTCTCTATTTTCAAAATAGTTATTTTTTTGTGAAGGAGCTGCTACTTTTACTTCACCATAGGTATTAGCTCCATTAGTATCTAAGAATTCCCTAGATAGATTAACTATTTCCTTTCCTCTCCACTTA
>DAMAVY010000316.1:1535-4254 GCA_032077725.1 Clostridium sp.
CTTAAGTTTCATGTATTTTTCTTCAGTTACTCTTGCAACAACTGTAGCTTCTAAGTTTTCTTCTGAGCATTGAGTAATAAATTTATTTACATCTTTTTCTCTAACTACTACTGCCATTCTCTCTTGAGATTCTGAAATAGCTATCTCTGTGCCATCTAGGCCTTCATATTTTTTCATAACTTTATCTAGATTTATTTCCAGTCCATCCGCTAGTTCTCCAATAGCTACTGAAACTCCACCAGCTCCAAAGTCATTACATCTCTTTATCAATGTTGTAACTTCATTTTTTCTAAATAGTCTTTGGATTTTTCTCTCTATAGGAGCATTTCCCTTTTGAACTTCAGAACTACATGTATCTATTGATTTTTCTGTGTGTTCCTTAGATGAACCTGAAGCTCCACCAATTCCATCTCTTCCAGTTCTTCCACCAAGTAAAATTACTACATCTCCCGGAAGTGGTGTTTCTCTTATAACATTTTTAATAGGAGTAGCTCCAAGGACTGCTCCAACTTCCATTCTTTTAGCAACATATCCGGCATCATATACTTCTCTAACATATCCAGATGCAAGACCGATTTGGTTTCCGTAACTACTGTATCCTCTTGCAGCTCCCTTTGTAATTTTTCTTTGGGGAAGTTTTCCTGGTAGTGTTTCTTCCATTGCTCTTCTTGGATCTCCAGAACCAGTGATTCTCATAGCTCCAAAAACATAACTTCTTCCAGATAGTGGGTCTCTGATTGCACCACCAAGACAAGTTGATGCTCCACCAAAAGGTTCTATTTCTGTTGGATGATTATGAGTTTCATTTTTAAACATCAAAAGATATTTTTCTGTTTTTCCATCCACATCTACATCAATTACTATGCTACAAGCATTAATTTCTTCTGATTGATCAAGGTTTTGAAGTTTACCGGCCTTTTTTAACTTTTTCATAGCTATAACAGCCATATCCATTAAAGTCATTGGTCTTTCTTTGCCCTTGTAAACTTCACTTCTATAATCTTTATATATTTCAAAGCCTTCTTTAATAGGTTCTATGTTCTTTCCTTCTTCAAAATCCACATTTGTTAAAACTCTTTGGAATGTGGTATGTCTGCAATGATCAGACCAATAAGTATCAAGAACTTTAATTTCTGTTATAGTAGGATTTCTATGTTCATTTTTAAAATAATCTCTTATTAAAATTATATCTCCTAGATTAAGAGATAAGCTTCTATCTTCTAAGAATTTTTTTAGTTTCACGTCATCCATATCAATAAAGCCTTCGATAACTTCTACATCTAGAGGTGACTTCTGTGGTTCCATTATAGTTTTTTTCTTTGCTAAAGAAGTTTCCTTCGAATCCACTGAATTGATATAATACAACTTTATTTTTTTTAATTCTTCTTCAGTAATATCACCGTATATTGCAACTACTTTACTACTCTTAACTTGTGGTGCTTCCTTTTGCGTAATTAGTTGAATGCATTGAGATGCTGAATCCGCTCTTTGATCATATTGACCTTCGTGATATTCAACTACAAAATACTTACTTCCATCTAAGTTAATATTCTCTTCATATATATCATCGGTATTTTTCTCACTTAAAACTGTATATTTTACCTTTTCAAGTTCTTCATTAGTTATTCCAGCAATATCATACTTATTTATAAGTCTTACCTTATCTATGCTTTTAATTGATAATAGATTTTTGAAGTCTCTAAGTAACTCCTCTGCATCTTTATTAAAATCCTCTTTTTTCTCAACGTAAATGGTGAATATTTTACTCATTTTCTCCATCCCCTTCAAATATTACGAATATTAATATAAAATATATTTTTATTGTTCGTCTTTATTTTTATGTTATCACACTTTTATCAAAAAATAAACCTTTTTTTGAAAATTAAAAATTTCTTTATAAACCGGATATTTAAACTTTTATTTACACTTATGCCATAATAAGCCCAGAACATCAAGCGCCACTAAAGTCCATGCTTACACCGATTTAGTATCTCACATTATCCATATTAATATCACACAAGGACTTACTTACAAAATGCTTAAATTCACATTGTGTTTTACATTAAATTGCAAAAGCACAAAAAAATAAAGCCCTTCTCATTAAGAAAGACTTTTTAATATCTTATTTAGTTTATTTTCAAAAGATTGCCATGCAATCTAACAAACAATTTATAACTGAGAATTGAGCAAAAGATATATTAAATTAATTAAAAATGCTTGCACAGAGTTGCCGCTCCAATAATGCCACCATCATTTCCAATTTGTGATAATATAATTTTGGGAATATTAACATCCTTATAATAAGTTATTGCTGAAACCTCTTTTTTTATTTTGGAAATCAAGAACTCACCAGCGGCAGAAAGTCCTCCACCTATTACTATCACTTGAGGATCAATAACAGAAATAACATTCATTATTCCTATAGCCAAATATTTCACCATTCTATCTATTACCTTACAAGCTAAAACATCCCCTTGTTTTGCAGCATTAAAAATTAAATGTCCATCAATTTTGCTTTTATCACCATTAACATTTGCCATAATAGACGTATCATTTCCCTGGTCAATTAGTTTTACAGTGTAATTAATAATTGCAGTAGAAGAGCAAAATGTTTCTAGGCACCCATTTCTTCCACAATTGCAACTATAGAAATTTTTTCCAACTATCATATGACCTATCTCAGATCCAGCTCCATTAAAACCCTCATATATCTTTTCAT
>DAMAVY010000317.1:0-4218 GCA_032077725.1 Clostridium sp.
TATTTAAAGCACCACCTGGAGCAATAACTTTAACAGATTTATCTACTAAATTTAATTTATTACAAAGTACCACTGAGGATGAACATCCTGTGCCGCAAGCAAGGGTAGGTCCGGCTCCTCTCTCCCAAGTATCAACCTTTATTTCATTTCTATTTATTACCCTACAGAAGTTCACATTAGTTCCCTGTGGAAATAAATTATGCTTTTCTATAGCTGCTCCCTCTTCTACATTAAATTCTCCATCTTTTGTTAAAATAACTGTATGAGGTACTCCTAAAAGTAAAGAATTTATAGTATATTTTTTTCCCTTTACATCTATTACTTTTTCAATAATAGGCTCCTTTGAAAGTGCAGGTATTAATTCTGGGTTAAAAGTTTCTTTTCCCATATTAATCTTAACTCCACTTATAATCCCATCCTCAATGATTAAATAACAAACCTTAATTCCATCCCCTGTTTCTACAGTAAAACTATCCTTTTTCACTATATTATTTTCATATACATATTTTCCAAAACATCTTATTCCATTGCCGCACATTCCAGCATAGGAACCATCACTATTAATTATTACCATCTGAATATCAGCAACCTGGCTTTTTCTAACCACTAATATTCCGTCTCCACCAATACCAAAATTTCTATCACAAAGTTTTTTAGTAAGCTCACTCAAATCTGCATACTTTTCATCTAAATCATCAAAAACTACAAAGTTATTTCCTGCTCCTTGCATTTTAGTAAACTTCAATTTATCCATATTATCCTCCAAATAAATTCATTTATCTTTATCATTAATATCAAAACCTGGTGTATCTTATTTAATATCACGAACCTAAACCAAAATTCTTCCATCTTCCATAATGAAAATTCGAGGTTTCACATAGGATTTTAATAATAATTCTTAAGTATTACAGCTCTTATAGATTCATATTTTATTGTATCTGGCAGCTCTGCCTTAACCTTACTGACCTTATCATAACCTACCCTTTCACATACTTCCATAATAACTCTTTCCTCATCTTCATTAAATAAGCTATCTAAATTAATATTAAACTTAGGCTTTCCATACTCAAGGATATAATCAGTAACATAACCTAATATGGTAGAAACTGATACCTCAATCTCTTCAGACACCTGATTAAGTTCTACGCCTTCACTTAAAAGATCAAGAGCTATTTCATTATTTTTTCTTTCGTCACCATCTAAAACTAGTCTTTTTCTCTTTTTCTCATTCCATGTAGGGTCTATACCTTTCTCCTCCACATAAGAGTTAACTATCATTAATATGCGTTCCCCATATTTTTCTAATTTCTTAGAGCCCATACCTCCTATATCCTTCAATTCCTCAAGATTTCTTGGATATCTCCCACTTATCTCTCTAAGTGTATTCCTTGCAATTAAGCTTTGAGGCAGTGCCCTCTCTTTTTCACTTAAACTCTTTCTTGCTTCTACAAGCCTTTTTAATAGTTCACTATCTGTATTTACATAAAAATCTGTATCATCATTGTTATTTATTAGGTTTGGTAATTTATCATCACTATTTGTTACATCTTGTTTATCTGTATCTACCGCAGCTTCTTCATCCTTATCCCTTGTAGTTGAAGCATCATTATTTTGATTTAATCCACTAGAATATCCCTCTGAATTTACCTCTATACTATTCTCACTTATATAGCTTAGAATAACTTCTTCAAAAGCCTTTCCATACTTACTATACTTTACTTCTCCCACTCCAGATATCTGCAAGAATTCATCTTTATTTCTAGGGTATTTAGTACTCATTTCTCTAAGGGTTCCATCACCAAAGATAATATAAGGCGGAATCCCAGCTTCCTTTGCCATGTTATATCTAAGTTCCCTTAAAGCATCAAATAACTTATTATTAGTAGCTTTCTTGACTTCTACCTTGAATTCTTTAAATTCAACCTTTTCTTCCCCTCTTAAAACTAACATAGACCTATTATTAAGTGCAAGAACGGGATAAGTTCCTTCCACTTGATTTATGTATCCATGAGATATTAATGTGTTTATAAAATTCTTTAACTTTTCAGCTGAGTAATCCTTCATAATCCCATAAGTAGACAATTCCTGAAAATCAAACTGAGTAACCTTTTTATTTTTTGACCCTCTAAGGACGTCTATAAGCATTGTAGTACCAAAATTCCTCTTCATTCTAAATATGCATGAGAGTACTTTCTGTGAGTCTATAGTCTTATCAACTACTTGCCCTTGATTTAAACAGTTACTACAGTTACCACACTCTTTATCATAGGGCTCTCCAAAGTAATTTAAAATATATTTTCTATAACAACTATTGCTATACACAAAATCAGTCATTTGTTGAAGAGCTTTATACTGATTATTCTTTCTCTCAGGGTTTTCTATCCCTACCTCAATTAAATATTTCTGAATATGTATATCTCCAGGTGCAAAAAGTAGCACACACTCACTGTTTTCTCCATCTCTACCTGCTCTACCTATCTCTTGATAATAACCTTCAATATTTTTAGGCATATTATAGTGAACTACATACCTAATATTTGACTTATCAATTCCCATACCAAACGCATTTGTTGCTACCATAACTTTAATTCTATCATAAATAAACTCTTCTTGATTTGTCTTTCTCTCCTCATCAGGCATTCCTGCATGGTATCTAGCTATACTGTATCCTTTATTAGAAAGCTCCTTATAGATATTATCTACTTCTTTCCTAGTAGCCGCATATATTATTCCAGACTGATCTTTATTATTCTCCATAAAAGAGACAAGATACTTCTTCTTATTTTCTGACTTAACTATATTTATAGAAAGATTTTCTCTATCAAACCCACTTATATAAATCTTTGGATTTTGTAATCTTAGTAACTTAACTATATCTTGTCGTACTTCTATAGAAGCTGTAGCTGTAAACGCCGTTATAATTGGTCTTGTAAGTAAGCTGTCTATAAATCCTGCTATCCTCTTATAGCTTGCCCTAAAATCATGCCCCCACTGAGAAACACAATGGGCTTCATCTATAGCTATCTGGCTTATATTTACTCTAGAAATTATATTATGAAATTCACTGCTATCTAATCTCTCAGGAGCAATGTACAGAATTTTAAATTCATTTTCTTTAATTCCATTAAGCACTTCATTAAACTCCACCGTATTTAGTGAACTATTGATATAAGCACAAGGTATTCCCATATCTCTCAGTGCATCCACTTGATCCTTCATAAGTGATATTAGAGGTGATATAACTATTGTTAATCCCTCCAAAATTAGCGCAGGCACCTGATAACATATGGATTTTCCACTACCTGTAGACATTATGGTAAGCTCATCTCTGCCATTTAAAATTGTCTCTATAACCTGCTCTTGCCCCTGCCTAAAGCTTTTATACCCATAATACTTTTCTAAAATTTCCTTCATTTTTTCTTTCAACACTTCACGTCCTCTAGTTTCTTAATTTATGTTATCATTTTCTTAAAAATGTCCTTAGCATAGTTTCGTAGGTATCATGAGCTATTATTAATGAATCCTCGTTAAAATCAAAATATGGATTATGATGAGGTGCTTGAATTTTAGATGGGAAAATAAAGAACATAGCTTTTCCACCTTTGTTTTCAACCTCTTCTAGCATATATGTAACATCCTCTGATGCTCCAAAAGAAAAGTTCTCAACAATTTCCACATTAAGACTTTTAAGATTATTAATTATCTCCTTTGAAAATTCATCTTCCTTGCTATTATACGCTCTAGCAGATCCCACTACATTAATATTGTATTCCACTCCATAACAAAGAGCTGTCCCCTTAACTACATTCTCTACCATGGACATCATCCTATC
The DNA here is from genome assembly GCA_032077725.1 of Clostridium sp. Taxonomy (GTDB): domain Bacteria; phylum Bacillota; class Clostridia; order Clostridiales; family Clostridiaceae; genus Clostridium_J. The sequence goes on from DAMAVY010000317.1 coordinate 3,833, forward strand.
ATTAGTCTCATTGGTATCTCCTCTAGTTTCTAGTTGTAGTACTGCTCTATCAGCTATAATATTCTTACCTGTCCCACCATGCAAAACCCCTACGTTAAGTCTTGCCATACTCTTTCCAAACTGTACTTGGGAATGAAGATTTAAAATGCAACTAGCTGCAGCAAGAAGTGCATTTTTCCCCTCTTCAGGGCAAATTCCAGCATGGGCTGATTTTCCTAAAAACTCAACTTCTATTTTATTAGTTGCAAGCATATTCTTAATTTTAACACCAATGGCATTATCTTTATTTATAAATCCAATATGTCCTGTGAAAAAATAGTCTACATCTTTTAAAACCCCTGCTTCTACCATGGATTTGGCTCCTCTAACCTCTTCCTCTGCAGGTT
>DAMAVY010000318.1:0-4213 GCA_032077725.1 Clostridium sp.
AGGTAACATCTCTTCAACTACTTCTGGTTTTGTATATGTTGTTGCTGCATAATCCATATAAACTGTTTTATTCATTAGGGTTCGCTCCTTTAATCTTTAATATGTTTGAACTATCATCTACAATATCTTGTAATGTTATTGATATTGTAACAGAATCAATACTCTCTTTTATTTTTTTCCATACAATCCTAGTTGCACAATAATCAGTATTATTGCAATCTTCATTGTCAAGGCAGTTTGAAATTTCAATTGGTCCTTCTAGAACATCTAATATATCGTATACGGTAATTTCTACTGGAGGTTTTGCAAGGATATATCCTCCCCCTGAACCTCTTATACTTTTAATTAAATTTGCTTTTCGAAGCACTGAAAATAATTGTTCAAGATAATATTCTGAAATATTCTGCCTACTTGAAATACTCTTAATGCATATAGGATCCTTGCCATAGTTAATTGCTAAATCTACCATAGCTTTTAGGCCATATCTACCTTTTGTTGATAATTTCATATACACCATTCCTTAATGTTGAGTGTTTTACTATGGTTTAATATTATCAAACCCTAGTAATCTTGTCAACTATTCTTTTTGAATATTTGCACCAATAAAATATATTATTAATATTATATAGTAACAATTTTAATAAGGAGGTAAAAAATGAGTAACTTTATAGATAACCCCTACAGGAATTTAATATATGGTTTAGATGTAAAAGTTCCATTGTGGGATAAATCAAGTTGTATTGGTATTAATTTTGACAACGCTGCTACTACTCCTCCATTTAAATCTGTAATTGACGAAGTAATAAAATTTTCACCTTATTATTCATCTATACACCGTGGCGATGGATATAAGTCACAACTTTCTACTTTGATGTATGAAAACTCAAGGGAAAGCGTTAAACTTTTTATAAATGATTACAATAATGTTATGGATGTTATATATGTTAAAAACTGCACAGAAGCTATAAATAAATTAGCTGGAATATTGTCCAGTAAATATAGAGATTCAATTATTTTAACCACTTCTATGGAGCATCATTCTAATGATCTCCCATGGCGAAAAAACTTCAATGTAAAATATATAGAGCTAGACGAACTTGGATGTTTAGACATGAATGATTTAAAGCAGAAGCTAGAATTATATAACGGTCAAATATCTCTAGTTGCAGTTACGGGAGCATCAAACGTTACTGGAACAAAAAACTCCATATATTCCATTGCAAATCTAGCCCATAGTTATGGTGCAAAAATATTAGTTGATGGAGCACAATTAATTCCTCATAATAAATTTGATATTAATATGAACCCTAACCTTAGCCCTATCGATTTCGTAGCTTTCTCTGGTCATAAAATGTATGCACCTTTCGGCTGTGGCGTATTAATTGGGCCAAAAAAAATTTTCGAAGAGTATGAGCCCTATGATAGCGGTGGTGGTACAATTAAATTTGTATCCCATGATAAAGTAATATGGACCTCACCTCCAGATAAAGAAGAAGCTGGTTCACCAAATGTAATAGGATCCGTAGCCTTAGCTGCCTCAATTAAGGAGCTTCAAAATATTGGTATGAATACTATAGATAATTACGAGAAATATTTGACAATATATGCTACAAAAAATCTTGAAAGAATAAACTCAGTAATACTCTATGGTAATTATACTGACTATAAAAATAAGGTTAGTATTATTCCCTTTAATATAGAAGGAATGCATCATACTTTAGTATCTAAAATTCTATCCTATGAATTTGGTATTGCAGTAAGAAGTGGTTGTTTTTGTGCTCATCCTTATCTTCAAAGACTTCTTAAAATTCCTTTATCAATGGCTGAGAAAGTAAGTCTTGTTCCAAAGGAGCTTCAACCTGGCATGGTTAGAGTTAGCTTTGGACTTTATAATACACCTATAGAAATTAATAGATTTCTATATGCAATTGAAAAAATCACTAAAAATAAAAATTACTATATAAAAAAATATACCAATGTACCTGATGACTTATTATTATACCCTTAAAATAAAACTTTAGTTAATTAATATAATCTAAAAGCTACATTTGTATTAATGTAGCTTTTAATAATTCTATATCTTGAGTACTATGAGTTGTAATTATTACAGTTTTTTCTTTAGTTCTTTCCTCTATATAATTAATAACTTTATTCTTTGTCTCATAATCTAAACCCTTAAAGGGTTCATCCATTATTATTACAGCTGAATCTGCAAGAATTGCCCTAACAATAGCTACTCTTCTTTTCATACCTCCACTTAAGGTAGATACAGGCTTGTTTATTCCATCAACAAGTCCAACTAAACTAAGTTCCTTCTTTATACTATCTCTATCCATAGTTTTACCGGAAACTATCTTAATGTTATCTATAGCATTAAATCTTTCACAGAGCCTGTCTTCTTGAAATACTACACTTATTTTCTTATCAGCTATTCCTCTAATAATACCTGAATCAGCTTTAACTAACCCCATAAGGATATTAAGAAATGTAGTTTTTCCACATCCAGAGGAGCCCATAATACATGTAATAGTGCCTTCTACAAAAACGCCGCTAAAGCTCTTAAGCACTTTAGTCTCTCCAAAAGATTTAGATAAACCTGTGACTTCAATATCCATAAAAGATCACTTCCCTATTATTAATTTTTTTTCCTGTGATAAAAATTAAATTTAATTATTACTAGTAGTACCTTCAATTATATTTTGTAACTTTTTAAGAAAGTACATAAACAAATTCTCAAAAACAATACTAATCATAATTATCACAATAGTCCATGCAAATAGCTCTGAAGTATTTAAAAATATCTTTGCATTATAGAGCTGTTCTCCAATGGAACCTGCTGGTAATCCAATAACTTCAGCTGCAATTCCAGACTTCCAGCAAAGCCCTAAGGATACCGAAGCTGCCGATATGAAAAATGGCATTATCTCAGGTATATAAATATATCTAACCTTTTTCCATATTCCTAAATTAAATACCTTAGCCATCTCTAAAAGCTTTATATCTACATTTTCTATTCCTTTAAGGGTATTTGTATAAATGATAGGAAAAACCATTAAAAAGGATATAAATACAGATAAATTATCTGATTTTATCCATATTAGTGCAATAATAATAAAGGAGGCTACCGGTGTTGACTTAATTATAGTGGTAGGTGGATAAAGAAGTTCTTTAATCCACCTATTACTAGCAGACAAACTAGAAAGTATTGTCCCTACCACAATTGCAGAAAAAAATCCAATTACAATTCTGCTAAATGAGAAAAATAGAGAACTCCAAAAGGTTATGTTTCCAGTCAAACTAAAAAATGTTTTTATCACTGAAATAGGAGATGCTATTAAAATTTCTCTCCCTACTAAACTACTTATAATCTGCCATAATATAACCCAAAATGAAATAGAAAGCACTCTTCTTAAATTAGGTTTATTTTTAAAATTTTTCATTATTAGTGCCCCCTACATCTAGTATTAAAATACATCATTTAATGAAGCTCCGCCTCACATGCCACCTGCAGAGTAAGCTTAAGTACGAAATCAGAGATTTAAGCTCTTACTTATAGTAAAAATTATCTTCTGGAAGCTTTCCACCCACTGACTGTGGATTTTGGTCAAATAATACTTTCAAATATCCGCTTACCTTAGTTTTCATCTCATCTCCATCTAAATAAGTAATATTGCAAAGAGGTATTGCTTTTTTAGCTACTGCCGCAGGTACAATATCATATTTTTCAATAAGAGCTGCTGCATCTTCTACATTTGCATTTACATATTCAGTAGATTTTTTATAATCCTTCAAATATTTATTGAAGGCTTCCTTATTATTTTTTAGAAATTCATTTCTCACAATTACTACACCTGTAATTAAAGAACTTCCTTCAGAACCCAGTATTTTCCCCCATTCCTCAGTCATATCTAATGCAACTCTTAAATTTTTATTTTTACTCTGAGCTGTGGTTACAAAAGGTTGTGGTAACATTGCAATAGCGTTTTTATCTTCACTTAAAATAGCAGCTACTTCTGTAGATTCAGACTTATATTCAATAGTTAAATCTGTTTTAGGATTAATTCCATTCTCAGATAACACATAATTAAGTACATATTCAGGAGAAGTACCTTTTCCTGTAGTATATATTGTTTTTCCTTTTAAATCTTCAACGGAGTTAATTGTGTTTCCATTTTCCACCACATAAAGTACTCCAAGAGTATTAACTGCGGCA
>DAMAVY010000319.1:0-4206 GCA_032077725.1 Clostridium sp.
GCGATTAATAAACTTAAGTTAATCCTTAGTTATTAAACCGTGTTCTTACGAACACGGCTTTTTTTATAACTTAATAATATTTATAAACTTAAGTTACATTATTATTCCTTAGCACTCTTTAATTAAAGGAGGACTTTTATGGAAATTTTAGAAAATGTCAAAACTATCATGTCCAGTTGGACAACCATTGCTACATTGCTAGGTGTACTTATCTTATTTTGTGTGTTTATTAAAGTTAAACACGTTAAATTTACGCCTAGACTAATTGCTCATATTGCACTAGCTGTAGCTATGTCTGTAATCTTAGGATTTTTCAAGTTATTTCAATTACCTTCCGGTGGAAGTGCAACTCTCGCAGGTATGCTTCCGATAATATTAATTTCATTAATATATGGACCTACCATTGGAATATTTACAGGATTTGTATATAGTATGCTTAACTTTATTATAGGACCAGCATATATACTTCATCCTATTCAAGTTTTATTTGACTACACCCTTCCATTTATGGCTATAGGGCTTTCAGGATTTTTCAAAAATAATAAATATTTAGCGATAGCTACAGGTTTCTTTGGAATGTTTGTATTCAACTTCATTGCAGGTATTATTTTCTGGGGAAGCTATGCAAAATGGGGCTTAACTCCTGCTGTATATTCCTTAATATATAACGGATCCTATAATTTATTAAACTGCATTATCTGCATGGCAGTTTCTTCAGTGATAAATATTAAGAGTCTTACTAAAAGGCTTGCACCATATACCCATAAAACTGAATTATAACATGTAACTTAAATTTAAAAGGGTCTATTCCATAATGATATTAAAAATCATTGTAGAATAGACCCTTTATTATTTTGTATTAATTTAATTACAATTAACAGAATTCTTGGCTTCAGATGGAGTTTTTTAATATATTATTCTTAAAATACTACCTACTATTAGGTAATGTTTTAAAAGTCTTTTGGCTTCTCCTGACTTATGTTAATTTTCCACTCTCCCTTGTCATATACATCATTTATATAGTAGAGAGTTCCTTCTTCATGTGCTTTCTTTTTAAATGTAACTATCCCTTTATACTTTTCAGATGTATGCCCTTCTGTATTTATAGTCATAACTACATCTAAATTATCTTTATCTGTAGAATCATCTACGAAAACAGTATTGTTGATTTTACTTAAAGCTTTCTTAAACCCTTCAATTTCAGTTGAAATCTGGAATTTTGATGCCATTATATCATCGGAAATATTAACGCCTATATTTTCTTTGGCCTCCTCAGTAGATACATAATTATTTAAACAATTAAGAATGGACGTATAGTATACATAATTAAAATCAATTGGCTTTCTTATATTTGCAAAGTTTTTTATTATATCACTATCAAGTCTTTTAGATACAATATATTTGCTATCCTCATTATATAAATTCCCGCCATCTTTCTTATCAAGTCCAGCTACATAATTAAAGGTTTGAACCTCAGTAGGACTTCTATATATCTCTAAGGTATAATCTGGATTTAAAGTTGATTTTTCTTCAACTACACTTGCACTGGAAAGTATATTATATATATCATTAATTACTTCATCATCTGTAACTGTAAACTTGTAACTCTGGTCTCTTGTACTTTGAATAGTAACTTTCATTACATTTCTCTGGCTCATATATTCGAAGTCTTCATTCCCTCCAAGTCCACACCCAGAAACGCCCATTGATACGATCACTAGTAACATAGCTATTAAACTTTTTTTTATTTTTATCACCTTTGTCCTCCAACTAAAAACTCATAACAAATTTTTCATTTTTTATCTTATGTCTATTATAATAGTTGTTATCTATTAAATCAAATTACTAATCTCTATTTTTCAAAATTAAAGGTTTTAACAATATTTTCAAATACTACTTGGGTATTTTCCTTAGTCTTTTTATCACTTATTATAAATGTTATCTTCACTAAATATCCATCATGAGGAATATAATACTCGTAAGTTCTCTTCACATTTTCTTTGCTACCTTTTAAATCATATTGTATACATTCTACTTTTTTTTCATTCATTTGTTGTTGTTCTCTAGTATAATCCTTTATTCCCATACCCTCTATTTCATCAATGCAACCATCGATTATATACTCAACACCTTTAGCACTATCTATAAGCTCTATATATCCATAGGTACTTGCATCTTGTGATACAAATTCATTTACATAAATATTTTCACTTTTTTTACTTTCTTTCACTTCCGTCAACCACTCACTTGGTAACTTATAATTTATTTTACCATCTAAAACCTCATATTCTTTAAAATTAACCATACTATTTTGAGTTAATGTCGCTATTTTTAAACTCTCTTCAAAATACTTTCCAAAACTGAATAAAATTATCATAAGCCCAGCTAGTATCACTGCTAATCCTAATTTCCTCATATTATCATCTACTAATTTCATCGGTTGTCGCCTCCTTTACTAATATACTATGTGCTTTTCTCAAAAAATAGAATAAACTCCGAATAAAATTCGGAGTTTAAAATTTAGTTACTTCTTTATTATTAATTATTTTATTTTTTCACTGGAACAACTACTGTATTCCCTTTTACATCATAATACATGAGCCAATGACCTACTTGATCATTGTCATTATCTGGCATAAATGTTACAAACCCAGTTTTACCTTCATAAGGTTGATCTACTAATTCCCTTGTCCCTGGTATTGCATATATAATGTATTTTAGCTCGCCTGCATCATCACATTTATATCCAATCATAAAGTTTCCACGCCTTGATATATATGGATAATAACAAATCATTGGATAAAATACAACTGAGTATTTATTATAATCATAAACGCAATACATATCCTCTAACTTATCCACATGAGCTTTATACCAAAAACAATTCTTTATATTTTCATTACTTCCTATTTTTTCAAGACCATAAACTACCTCTTTAAAAAATTTCCCCATAGCTCCAACAGGATAATCTTTATCACTCCACTCAATCTTCTTAGAGTTTTGTGATTTGCATTCCCATTCATTGTCATCATCAAAGTGCTTCTTTTTAGAATGCTTCTTTCTAAAATCCTTTAATCTCTCTATTTCTTTCTCATATTCTTCAAATATAAGATTTTCATCATCAACATCATCTTCATCTTCCTGGTTATTAAGGTTCCTTATATCATTAACATCAAATTCTTTTGTTGATTCAATTACATCTTCTTCATTCAGTTCTTCTATATGTTCTGTTTCTAACATATTTTTTTTATTTTCAGTACATGCCTTACATATGGGAACCTTAGCCTCAATTCTAGGATCATCCTCATCACATAGTTTAGATCTTTTTTCAGCTTCAGGAACTCCCTCAGTGTCAATCATCTTTTCACTTTGATTCACATCTTCATTCTGTAATCCTGAGGTTTCCTTAATAGGCCTTGGAATTTCAATAGGCTTTGGAACTTCAATAGGCTTTGGAGCTTCTTTACATGGCTCAGATTCTTCTTTATTTAAACTTGAAGCTTCCTTTTTCTCCTTGATTATCTTTTCAATCGTTTTTGCTACAGGGTAATTTTGCCAATTTTTTACTTCTTCACCACATGCAAACCCTACCATAACTGCGCTAACCCTATCTGTACTAACTTTACAGATAGCCGCTCCCTGAACTTTATCCATGCCTATGTTTGTGTTTGCTACATTGTTAGCATCAAACTCATTACTAACATCAGCTTTTCCGCCTTCATCTATATTTATTTGTCCAAGATTTATAAGTTCATTACCTGACTTACCGTTAACTATTAAAACCATACAGTATGGTCCCTTTTGCTTCTTAAGATTTTGAACATAAAATGATGACTTTGCTTTGTCATTCCTTATTTCTAACTTAGCATAGCCTGAAGGTGTTTTATTTGAATCTAGTCCATATCCTTTTTGATCTTCTTGCAATATGATAAAAAATCTATTATAAGTTTTTTTAGACGGCATACCCTTACCTCCATTTTTATTTATACATTATAATATATGACTTGTATAAATAAAAAATGAAAGATATTATTTATTACTTTGAATTTCTTTTACTTTGTTGGCAAAATTCGCAAACTCTTCTATAGTTAACGTCTCACCACGTCTTATAGGATCTATGCCTGCTTCTTCAAATGCCCTCTCCTGTGATTCTTTATCAAGACCAATATTCTTCATACTATTCCATAAAGTTTTTCTTCTCATATT
>DAMAVY010000320.1:0-4204 GCA_032077725.1 Clostridium sp.
TGTTTTGGATGAAATTCCAAAAATAGGAGAAAAAAGAAGAAGAGAACTTTTGAAGAAATTTGGAAGTATTGATAATATAAGGAAGGCCACATATGAAGAATTGCTATCCACACCGTCAATGGATAGTATCGCAAGCAAAAGTATTATGGAGTATTTTAATAAAAATAATTAATAAGTGTTGATATGTGTAGTAAAAGTATTTTATACTTAGTATATAATAACATAACAAGGGGTAAATAATGAAATTGCTGAATAGTTTTATAAAAAGTATAGTAGATGTATCAGGTAGTGAAAATACAAAAATAAATGAACCAATGAAAAACCACACTTCTTTTAAAGTCGGCGGACCAGCGGATATATTAGTATATCCATCCAGTTATGAAATGATTAGAAATATAATTTCTATATGCAAAGAAAATAACGTGGATTATTTTATACTAGGGAATGGATCAAATCTTATAGTTAGAGATGGCGGTATTAGAGGTGTAGTTATAAAACTTACACATTTAAATAAAATTGTTGTAGAAGAAGATTTGATAACCTCAGCATGTGGAGCAACTCTACATGCGGTAGCTAATGTGGCTCTAAAAAACAGTTTAAAAGGTTTAGAGTTTGCATCAGGAATACCAGGATCCATTGGGGGTGCTACAGCAATGAATGCAGGTGCCTATGATGGAGAAATGTCAAAAGTTGTGGAAAGTGTTTTGGTTATAGATAATCATGGTGTGATTAGAGAGTTAACCAAGTCAGAACTAGAATATGGATACAGAATTAGTGCAATCTTGAAATATGGATATATAGTACTTGAAACAAAAACTAGATTATCTCTTGGAGATAAATCTTTAATAAAAGGCAGAATGGATGAATTGGCAGAGAGAAGAAGTAGCAAGCAACCTTTAGAATATGCTTCAGCTGGAAGTACATTTAAAAGACCAGAAGGATATTTTGCAGGTAAGCTTATTGAAGACTCAGGACTAAAGGGTGCAAGTGTTGGGGATGCACAAGTGTCCGAAAAACATTCGGGATTTATCATAAACAAAGGCAATGCAACTGCAGATGATATTTTAGAACTTATTGAATTTGTAGAAACCAGAGTTTATGAGGAATTTAAAGTAGAACTTCACACTGAAGTAAGAATAGTAGGTGAAAATAGTTCTATAGACTAAAAAAAATAGGGGGATGGGGAAATGATTTCAGAAAAAATGGTTGGATATGTTAAAAATGGTTCTTTGATTAGGGCTATGTTTGAAGAAGGAAAAAAGCTTGCACAAATATATGGTGCAGAAAATGTTTATGATTTTAGTTTAGGAAATCCTAACGTTGAGGCTCCACAGGCAGTTAAAGACGCAATAATAGACATTTTAAACAATGAATCAAATACTTTGGTTCATGGATATATGAGCAATTCTGGATATGAGGATGTTCGTGATGCAATTGCTAATTCCATTAATAAAAGATTCAACACAAAATTTACACAAAAGAACATATTAATGACAGTTGGTGCAGCAGGTGGATTAAATGTAATATTTAAAACTCTTTTAAATCCAGAAGATGAAGTAATAGCTTTTGCTCCATATTTTGGTGAATATAGAAGTTATGCTGCTAACTATGAAGGAAAATTAGTTGTAGTAGCTCCAAATACTGTTGATTTTCAACCTAATTTAGAGGATTTTAGAGATAAAATCACTCCTAAAACAAAAGCGGTTATAGTTAATTCACCAAATAACCCAACAGGTGTTGTTTATTCAGAAGACACAATAATCAAGCTTGCAAATATTTTAAGGGAAAAACAAGAGGAATTTGGAACAGATATTTATTTAATTAGTGATGAACCATATAGAGAACTTGTATACGATTACAACCAAGTTCCATATTTAACAAAGTATTATGACAATACAATTGTTGGTTATTCATATAGTAAGTCTCTTTCTCTACCAGGTGAAAGAATAGGATATTTAGTTATTCCAACTGAGGTTTCTGATTTTGAAAATCTAATATCTGCTGCAAATGTAGCAAATCGTATTTTAGGATTTGTAAATGCACCATCACTTTTCCAACGTGTAATTGCTAAATGTTTAGATGAAAAGGTAAATACTGATTACTACAATAAAAATCGTGAATTACTTTATAATGAACTTATTTCCTATGGATATGAGTGTATAAAACCTCAAGGTGCTTTCTACTTATTTGTTAAATCACCTACTCCAAATGATATTGAATTCTGCAATATGGCAAAAAAATTCAACATTCTTATAGTGCCAGGAACAACTTTTGCATGTCCAGGTTATATTAGAATTGCATATTGTGTTGCATATGAGACTATTGAAAATGCACTACCTGGATTTAAAAAATTAATTGAATCAATTTAGTTGAATTGATAATTTCAATAATTAAAAATTAGGAATTTAAATAATTAAAATTCAAAATATCGATAATTTAAAATTGCTTAACTTAAAACAAAGCCTATATCTTAATTTACTTGGTAATTAAGATATAGGCTATTTTACTTGGTTAAGTTTATCATCAATTATTGATGATGTTTTAATAAGTATTAATTTGTATAACATGAAGATTATACGTGATATCCTTATTCTCAATATATATTTAATACTTTAGATACATATTTGTAAATTTAACCCCTGAGAAAAATCCCATGTTATGATATAGTCCTTCCGCTGGATTACCAACAGTTACACATAAGAGTGTCGCTGGTGATATTTTCTTTAAATTGGTTAAAGCTAACTTTATCATGTTAGAAGCAAGTCCAAATCTTCTATAATCAGGCTTTACAACAACTTCGCCAATCTCAGAGAAGTTATTATCACAATATCCGCTAATTCCAGCTAAGCAAGCTGCTATCATTTCACTGCTATTTTTATCAAAAATAAGAGTCGAAGCATCAAGGGTACCATTTGATTTATATATGTTTAGAATTGTTTCAGCAGTTTTTATCGCCTCATCTAAACTTTGCTGTCCCAAAACTTCATAATCAATTCCACCACTATAACTTTCAAAGAACAACTTTCCTATATTTGGAGCATCAGATATAGTTGGTACTTTTATTGTATAATCATCGCTCCAATTAATATCCTCAAATATTTCTGTTGGGCGAATCATAACTCTTCTTTCGCTGTCTATTTTATATCCCAGTTTATGAAAATGCTCTATATCATTAGGTGTAACACCATATATCTTAATTCTATTATCCTTACCTGTCCACTGCAACAGCGCTTTATGGAGTGCACTGATAACTAAAAATCTATCTACGGAGTATGGTTCTTCCATGAAAAAGGCTCCAATAAAATTGGATCTAATATATACACCCCCAATTCTTTTATCTGCTTTAAATATCCAAAAATGATCATCATAATCTATTTTATCCACTGTTTGCTTTTTCCAGCTAAAACTTAATTCTAAATCCACATTTGAATATATTGTTTCATGAATTCCAAACTCTAGCTTATTAGCTCTTTTTAGCACAAAACCATCATTTAACATATACTCGTCTTTGCCTTCTTGCCATTGGGAAAATTTTTTCATATTTAACATCTCCTTTTACACAATAAAATCTATCTCAATATTAATAATAAATACTTCAATACTACAATATAATTTTATATGTTGAAGCTTCGAAGAAAAAGCTAAAAAATGGTTCTACATTATTCTTTATATATTAAAAAAAATTTTCAATTCTCAATATTCAATTCTCAATAAAAAGAAGCTTCTATATGATATAATTAATGTATATAATATTATAGTATTATTCTGCTAAAATATAGATAAATATGAATTTGAAAGAGGTGGTTTTAAATGAAATTTTTAATAGTTACAGGTATGTCAGGAGCAGGGAAAACTCAAGCTATTAGAAGTCTTGAAGACCTGGGATTTTACTGCGTGGACAATTTACCACCTACCCTTATAACAAAGTTTGCTGAAATCTGCTTTAAAACAGAGGGGAAAATTGACAAGATTGCTATAGTAGTGGATATTAGAGGGAGAACTTTCTTTGATGACTTGCTAGGAAGTTTGGCAATACTAGATAAAGAAAGATATTTATATGAGGTTCTTTACCTTGAAGCTACAGATGAAACCTTAGTAAAAAGGTATAAAGAATCTAGAAGAAAGCATCCTCTTGCTCCAGATGGCAGAATTATTAACGGAATAAGTATTGAAAAAAAGAAGCTTAAAGGAATTAGAGAAAGAG
>DAMAVY010000321.1:0-4202 GCA_032077725.1 Clostridium sp.
TATGGTGCAGATGGCGGGATTTGAACCCGCACGAGAATTCTCTCACTACCCCCTCAAGATAGCGTGTCTGCCGTTTCACCACACCTGCATGTACATATTATTTAATTTTAAAATAGGCATAATTCCTATATATTTTACTTGATTATTGTAACACAATAATTTGCTAAATTCAATAATTTATTATCAATTATTTAGGTTATTTATAACCTATAAATCACTTATTTTGGGTCATATCACTATTAGCTCCAACTTTTATAAATAATAAAGCTTACTATACAAACCGTAATGATTATTCTTTCTTTACGGTTCTGATTGGGACATAATAATCCATTTGACTGTATCCCATTGCTTCAGTAGCAGATGGAGGTGTTGGTATATTCCCCAGATACTCTCTTGACGGGTCATCCATGAAACAATCTTTTTCGTCGATGAACAACTTGATAGCCTGCATCACATCTGATGAGTCCTGCGCATCTATGCCGGAAGCCACCGCGTACAAGCCTCCTGAAAAATCCACTATGCTGAATTCTGGTGGCAACTTCATGCCCTCTTCGTAGAAGTAATACCATACGAATCCACCTCTGTCCTTGTCAAACCACAAGAAATCCTTTGGAAACATTGCTCTTGGCAAGGAGCTGAACCAACGTTCAAATTGCTCAAGTTTCCCTTCTCCAAACATTCCACATTGTGATGATACCATTTTACAGGCAGGTATTTCGTAGATTCGCACATTCTCCAAATTAGTCTCCTCCTAAATAATATGATTTTATTTACCGTTAAATCAGCAGTAATTTTAGTTTCATTTTTTAAGTATTCTCTTTAAGTAGTCTACATTTAACAAATTCACTGTCTCAAAATTTCCTTTATAAAACACACCCCAGTTATTGAAAACACAAGGCAATTCCTTTGCTTTTTGTAGCGTGTCCACTTGAATTAAAGATATAGGGACGTCATTCATTTCACAATACTGTTTTATCGTCTCAATGTTTTGATAGACATAGGGGCATTGCATATCATAATAAATTGTTAGCTCTTTGCTTTCAATTTCTTGGTTTTTAACATTTTGTGCGAACTTTGGCGTTGTTCCGTCAAAAGAAAGTGCAAGCAATTCATATCCATTATCGGTAGTATCAACAACCTCAAAGCCAAACTTCTTCGCAAATGATTGGTCAGAAAGCCAAGATTTTTGTTTTTCTGCTCCCAGCATACAAATGCCGGATTTGCCCTTTTCTTTGGCATCAGCCAAACAATACTCCATCAGCGATTTCCCATACCCTTTTCCTTTGTGACTACCAGAAACCCATAAGCAATACAGATAATAATAGTTGTCACCAGTTATGGGAACCCAAGCTGTTTCAAGAGGAGCATATTCAATAAAAACCGTAGCCTTTGCATTTAACTTTCTAAAGACATGACCTTCATTTAGTCGGTCTGAAAGCCATTGTCGCTTTGCGTCAATACCTTGATGGGGCTTTTTACTGCGGATAATACAGCATAAATGCTCATTGACAAGGTTTTCTGTTGTTAAATTTACAAAATCAATATTCATGTGCACCCCCCCTTCAAATTAATATAAAGTTTATAATAAATTAAATACTCCCTACCTTTCTAAACTTGTATTCTTGGTGCAGGTGGCGGGATTTGAACCCGCACGAGAATTCTCTCACTATCCCCTGAAAATAGCGTGTCTGCCGTTTCACCACATCTGCATATACATATTCTTTAATTTTTAAAAAGATATAATTTATATTTATTGTTACTTATTTATTATATCACCATGAATTACCATATTCAATGATTTATACTTAATAGTTTGATAATTTTGATTAATTGATTAAATAAAATAAAAGCTCGGTTTATTTCACCGAACTTTTCTTTTATAAATAACTTTAGTTAATAGTTATATTATTCATTTTATTTTTCTAATCCATATAAATATCTGTACATTCTATGGTTAAACTCAACCTTCTTCACATAATCTTCCGTTTCTTTAAAGGGAATTTCATCAAGTATTACTCCATCTTTAGAATATTTTTCATTTTCAAGCCACTTAGTTACATTACCTGGTCCACCATTATACGAAGCTAAAATAAGGGTGTAATCTCCATTGAAATCTGTACTTAAATAATTTAGGTACCAAGTTCCCATCTGAATATTTACTACAGTATCACTAAGCATATCTGCTTTATAGTTATCTATATTTAATTTTCCAGCAATCCAATCACCAGTTTCAGGCATAATTTGCATCAACCCAACAGCACCCTTTGATGAGTGGGCATCCCCTTTAAACTTACTCTCTGTATTTATTACTGCTGCTACCAAATTAGGATCTACATTATACATCTGACTAAACTCAACAATGTTTTCCTCATATTCTAAGGGGAAAAAAATTCTAAGTATAGGTTTGAAATTAATAATAACTGCTGCTATAACAATAACTAACATCATTTTTCTAATCTTTTTTTTAGATTTATAAGCCATTTTTCCCCCTAATACTTCTAAGCATGCTTAAGATATTAATTACTTCACTTTTAGTTTTATGTAAATCACCATTATTATCAACGATAAAATCTGCAAACTTACATTTTTCTTTAGTACTCATCTGATTATTTATTCTCATAACAGCTTCTTCTTTAGTAAATTCATCTCTTAACATAACTCTATCTATCTGTATCTCTTCACTGACACTAATAACAATTATTTTATCCATATAGATATGAAGATTACTTTCAATAAGTGTTGGTGCGTCTATAATGCACAAATCTTCACCCATATCATCATATTCTTCTATTTTCTTAAATATGTCATTAAAAATATATGGCATGAGTATTTCTTCGTATTTAACTTTTTTAACATTATCAGAAAATATTAAATTCCCCAATTTACGCCTTAGAAACACCCCATTTTCATCAAAGAATTCTTCTCCAAAAGTTTGCCTAATACTTACTAAAACCTCAGGGTGAGTAATAAGTATATTTTTAGCAATTTTATCTGCATCAATAATAGGTATATTATTTTGCTTAAATATAGTGCTAACTGTGCTCTTGCCACTTCCAATTCCTCCAGTTAGCCCAACTTTTAAAATGCTTTTATTTAGCTTCATACCAAGTTGCTCCTAAGGAAATATCTACATCTAGTGGTACTTTAAGAGTCAATGCCTTCTCCATTTGAAATTTTACTAAATCTTTAACTACTTCAATTTCATCCTTATGCACATTGAGTATAAGTTCATCATGGACTTGTAGAATTAATTTACTTTTAAGTTTCTTTAAGCTAAGTTCACTAGCTACATTTACCATTGCGATTTTAATAATATCAGCAGCACTTCCTTGAATTGGAGCATTCATTGCTAATCTTTTTCCAAGAGCCTTAATCATTTTATTGGATGATTTTATCTCTGGAATATACCTTTTTCTATGAAGTAGCGTAGTTACATATGCATTTTTCTCTGCATCTTCTATTACATTATCCATATACTTTTGTACGTTTTTAAATCTTTCAAGATAAGTATCAATATATTTCTTAGCTTCTACCCTTGTTATTCCTAAATCTTGAGCAAGACTAAAATCACCTATTCCATATACAATTCCAAAGTTAACAGCTTTAGCATTACTTCTCATTGTTTTTGTTACTTCTTCTATAGGCACATTAAATACTTCTGAAGCTGTTGAAGTGTGAATATCCATATTACTTTTAAAAGCATTTATCATATTTTCATCTTCTGAAATATGTGCAAGAACTCTAAGCTCGATTTGCGAATAGTCAGCAGACAAAATTACGGAATCCTCATCATGAGGAATAAAAACCTTCCTTATAGCTCTTCCATTCTCATATTTAATTGGTATGTTTTGAAGATTAGGTTCTGTACTAGATAATCTTCCCGTAGTTGTTACTGTTTGGGTAAAATTAGAATGTATTCTTCCATCTTCATCTATTACATGCTTAAGTCCCTCTATATAAGTAGAAAATAGCTTTGTAATCTGCCTGTAATATAGAATCTTATTTATAATTTCATGTTTATCTTTTAGGGCATCCAGCACTTCCGCATTGGTAGAATACCCAGTCTTTGTCTTCTTTATTACAGGAAGGTCTAACTTTTCAAACAATATTTTTCCCATTTGCTTTGGAGAGTTAATATTAAACTCTTCTCCTGCAAGTTCATATATTTCACTAGTAAGGCTTTCTATCTCTCCACTAAATTT
>DAMAVY010000322.1:0-4200 GCA_032077725.1 Clostridium sp.
TTCTTCCCGCAATATATGCGTATATAGTAAAGAATACAAAGAAGTATATTATTGAAACTACTACATAAAGAATAAATACCTTAGCATATCCACTTAAAATTTGCCCACCTAACTGTCCAACAACATTTGCAAAATAAGCTCCAAGTCCAATTGGTGCATAATACATTATTATATTGATTACCTTTGAAGTTACTACTGATCCGCTATTTAAAAACTTAGCAAAGGTCTTTCCTTCTTCTTTAGCTGCCATAGTCCCAAATCCTACTATCATTGAAAAAATAACTAAGGCAAGTAAGCTGCTTCTAGATAATAATTTAGAGAAATCATTTACAGTAATACTTGAAACTATTCCCCCAAAAACACTAGTTGTTTCACTAGCTTCAAGGTTCGCAGTTTTCATTAATTCATTAAACATTGAGGAATTAATCCCATTAGCTGGACTAAATATTTTAAAACTAGTTACTCCAATTATTCCTGAAACAATGGCGGTAATTCCAAAAACTATTATAGTAACTCCCAGAATTTTTCCCAATTTCTTAGAACTATCCATATTCGCTATGGCTGATGAGATATTAAAGAAAACTAGTGGAACTAAAATTGTAAATATTAAATTTAAAAATATGTCTCCAAATGGTGCCAAGATACTCGCCTTTTCTCCCATTAAAAGTCCTAGAATTCCTCCCAGTATAACAGCAACTAATAATACCAATGAGGCTTTATAATTTTTTAATACTTTCATTGTCACATCCTCCTAAATAATCTATTATATTTTTATTATACGCAAATTTTTTCCCACAAGTACGGTATATATTGCTTGATATGTTGTAAAAAGTGCTTTATCATTTATTTAGGAGGCTTTGCTATATTTATGATAACTGAAAAGTTATTTTAATATAGATTATGATAAACACCATTATGAAAGGATGTTTTTTAATGAGTGAAAATAATTTAAGTAATAAATCTGGATATTTAAATAATGATTTTCAACTATTTCATATAAAAGACAAGAAAAATCAAGAGTATGAATTTCACTATCATGATTTTAATAAAATAATTATATTTCTCTCTGGGAAAGTAACTTATTTAATTGAAGGCAAGGCTTATTATCTAAATCCTTGGGATATATTACTTGTAAATAATCATGATGTTCACAAACCTATTATTGATTCTTCTGAGACTTATGAAAGAATTATAATTTGGGCTAATTCTGATTTTATAAATAATCATAATTATGATGATTGCGACCTTTCAACTTGCTTTAAGCTAGCAAAAGAAAAAAGCTTCAATCTAATGAGACTGAATGCAAATCTTCAAGAAAACTTAAAATATATAATTTCCTCCTTAGAATCTTCTATTAGTTCTAAGGACTTTGGAAGTAAACTTTTAAGTAATTCATTTTTTATCCAGTTAATAATTTATTTGAATAGGCTTCACCTTGGTAATATGTACATTACTGATAAAAACTCCCTCAAATATGATAAAGGAATTGAAGAAATCCTAAAATATATAAATCATAATTTATCAGAAGACCTGTCTATAGAATTATTGTGCCAAAAATTCTTTATAAGCAGATATTATCTTATGCACAAATTCAAAAATGAAACTGGATATACTTTATATAATTATATATTGCAAAAGCGGTTGTTTATGGCAAAAGAACTTATAAAGTCAGGTGAAACCATTACTAAAACTTCTATTCAATGCGGCTTTAATGATTATTCTAGCTTTCTTCGCTCTTTTAAAAAATTATTTAATAAATCTCCTCGAGATTTTTGCCCGAAATAGTGTAAATTCCCTAAACTGTGTACAAAATTTAAAGGAGTAATCAATTCACTACATTGATTACTCCT
This sequence comes from Clostridium sp., assembly GCA_032077725.1. Lineage (GTDB taxonomy): Bacteria > Bacillota > Clostridia > Clostridiales > Clostridiaceae > Clostridium_J. The sequence continues at coordinate 1,851 of DAMAVY010000322.1, forward strand.
TCTTAAATTTATTATTTATTCTATAGTATTTCCACTAAAATCTTTATACTCTGGTTTCTTTTTAGGATCCCCTACATTATTTTGCTTGTCATGAATTTTTTTTCTTTCTTCGCCTTTTTGCATTGGATTGCAAGCACCAGGTTTATTGTTTTTCATATTAAACACATCCTTTCTGCTAATATTTTGCGCCTTTTTTCAAGTTTTATGTGTTTAATAGGATCACTATTTTAATGCATAAATTTTTTTATAACCTCTAAATTCTTCTTGTTATATGGTGGAAATAAAATAGAAATATTAATTTTATTACTTCTTTTTACAATACTTCTTCTATGGGAAAAAGTTATGAAACTTTCCTCTCCATGATAAGATCCCATTCCTGAACTACCAACTCCTCCAAAAGGTAAATTTGGATTTGACAAATGAATGATAGTATCATTTATAGTAACTCCACCTGAAGATATCTCTCTTAAAATCTTTTCTTCAACTTTGCTATTTGTAGTAAATAAGTAAAGTGCTAATGGTTTTGAAAGCCTCTTAATTTTCCCTAAGATTTCATTTATATCACTATAGACTATAATTGGAAGTATTGGTCCGAAAATTTCTTCTGACATTGATGCAGCCTCAAAGGATGAAGTTTCAATGAGAGTTGGTTCTACATAACGCTTCTCTAAATTAACTCTTCCACCATAGATAATATAATCTGCATCTTTTTCAAGAATAGCTTTCAAACGCTTTGAATGTCTCTCATTAACAATGCGTCCAAAATCCTTACTTAAAATAGGGTCTTCACCATAGAATTTTTGAATTTGAGCTTTAAGTTCACTAATAAGCTCTTTCTTAACAGATTCATGAACCACCAAGTAATCTGGTGCTACACAAGTCTGTCCAGCATTTATGGTTTTTCCCCATATTATACGCTGAGCAGCTACTTTAATATCCGCACTTTCATCCACAATTACAGGACTTTTTCCTCCTAGTTCTAAAGAAACTGGCACTAAATTTTTAGCTGCAGCCTCCATAATTACTTTTCCAACAGTTTCACTTCCTGTAAAGAATATATAATCAAAGGCGCCATTAGCTAAAGAAGTATTTGTCTCTCTATTACCTCCTACACAACGAATATAATTTTTGTCAAATATAGCTGAAATCATTTCTATAACTACCCTTGAAACATTGGGCACATTTCCTGAAGCTTTAAGTACTGCACAATTTCCTGCAGCTATGGCTCCAATTAAAGGTTCTATTAAAAGTTGAAATGGATAGTTATAGGGTCCTATAATTAATACCGTTCCATAGGGCTCACTAATAATAGAGCTTTTAGCAGGGAATAAATATAATGGTGTCTTCACCCTTTCTGGTTTTGCCCACTGTCTTAAATGTTTTATAGCACTAGTAATACTACCTAGTACAAAACCTACCTCAGTAGTATATGCTTCAAATTCATTTTTTCCTAAATCCTCATAAAATGCTTTATAAATTCTAGTTTCATAATTCTTAATTCCTTCTTTTAATTTCTTTAATTGCTCAATACGAAAATCCATACTTCTGGTTATATTTGACTCATAAAATTTATGATGCTCTTCTATAATTTTTTCTACATCCCTTGGACTTAATTCCGTAAATTCCATAAATTTAATCACTCCTTGATATGTTTTATAAATTGTATATTCTACAAACTAAATTTCATTATTACAATAACTACATTTTATACTATTTTTACAATTTATACTATATATCTTCAGAGAAAGGTTAAAAATATAGTTAAATATTCATATGTGCATATGCATCTATTAAATATTTAACTATACAACATTTTAAAATTTAATCATTTTATGATTTTAAAATGTTATCATTTTATAATTTTATCATTTTATCATTTTATCATTTTATCATTTTATCATTTTATCATTTTAAAATTTTAACTAGTTGTTCTAACCGTGCGGGTTTGAGGGTTTTTAGGTACTGCGTAGCCTGCTACAATTATATGGAAATCTAAAATAATATTATTTTCATATTATTTTAGATTTTTTTTCATTTCAGTATATCCCATAAATACTACCCATACATATGCTAGTGTTTTAGGAATCATTAAAACTCCTATAATAGGTAATATATCAGCCCATAGTACTACTGGAATATAAAATCCAAAAGATAAAATTATAGCAACAGGCATAAACTTAAATCCTTTATCTTTAGTTTCCACAATCTTCTTAAAGAAAATCCATATGATAATAATTCCCAATATAGCAAAAGGAATGTTACGATAAATTCCCCAGCAAACGGGTGCATTATAAGATAGCCATTGATTTTGTGGGAAAGCACATAGAATAATTCTAATAATTGCAAGCCC
>DAMAVY010000323.1:0-4180 GCA_032077725.1 Clostridium sp.
TATAAACCTAGTAATATATAATTAAAATAGGGAAGGCGGTGGTATTATGAAAATGAGTAGGATTTTCGGAAGTTTTAAAACTTGCTCCTGTAAAGACTACAATGAAACAAAAAAGCAATGCTTTATCAGGAGCCTAATTTAAAAAAGTTGCTTATAAATAAATGTTAATTAACTTAGGTTCTTGTAACACATTACTAAGTTTTTGGTAGTTTTTGCATCAAATCTATAGAAATAGAGGAGGGCAAGAATTTGAAATATATTAAGGCAAATAATGTGTTGCCAGAAGATATGATAAAAGCCATACAAGAATATGTTGATGGAGAATTTGTTTATATACCAAGAAAAAATGATAATCAGAAGGCTTGGGGAGAAAAAAGTGGTACAAAAGATATGTTAAAAAATAGGGATATAGAAATTTTTCAAAGGCATAAAGAGGGTATGATTATACAAACGTTAGCGCAGATGTATTACTTATCAGAGCAGAGTATAAGACGTATTATAAGAGAGCAAAAGAGATTATGCGCATAATTAAGCCATAACTGTTTATGAAATTGAAAGTTTATTTAAAGTCATGATATGATTTCCTTAGAGAGTTTTATATGTAAACTTTATCTGATTTTAAGTAGACATTGTAAGTTAAACATCAAATTAAATATAATGTCCTATTTATAATCATCATGCTAATTTAAGTCAAAATTAGCATGATATTTATTTTACAATTATATTATAAAATAGGGGGTAAGATTTTTGGAAGTAAAAGTAGTTTTGGCAAATGAAGAAAATGCAAATATCATAAAAAATATTTATCCATTATATTTGCACGATCTATCGGAGATTTATGGGAATGTACCTAATGAATACGGGATTTACGAGGATGAGCCTATAAAAACATTAGCTGAACAATATAATGTTCAGACTGATTGGTTCCAGAATCCCAATCAGTTATTTCCATTTATTATAATGGTGGATGGAAAGCCAGCGGGGTTTGATTTAGTGGGAACTGGCAAATATGCACCTAAAGGAATGGATAATTATGTTTTCGATTTCTTTTTACTAAGGCCATATAGGGGAAAAAATATTGCATCTATTGCAGCAAAGGAGATATTTGATAAATTTCCAGGTAAATGGGGATTATATGTGGCACCATTAGGGACAAACCCAAGGGGAGAAAAGTTTTGGAGAAAAACTATAAATGATTATACCAAGGGTTACTTTGAAGAAAAACACGGCTCAACATTTGACGGGTATAAACTAATATTTACATTTAATAGTACATCCAAATAAATAACAAATTAGCAGTATATTTTAGTTATTTCAAGAGTTATATGTGAAATTAATTGGGGGGATTTATAAAATGAGTTCAAATGAAATAAAATTAGAACGAGTAACCATTGAATCAAAGGCGAAGCTGGAGAATTTGATGAGTATATATTTACATGATTTATCAGAGTTTGCAGATGATTTGAAAATTAATAAAGATGGGAAATTTGAATATGATGGTTTAGAAATGTATTTTAAATCAGAAGATTTAACACCTTATTTTATAACATTTCAAGGCGAAGTGGCAGGTTTTGTTCTTTTTAATACTGGAAGATATGCTCCAAGAGATATTGACTATGTTGTTCATGAGCTATTTCTATTAAAGGGTTTTAGAAATAAGGGTATAGGAAATTCTGCAATTAGAATTTTGCTTGATACATACAAGGGAAAATATAGAATTGTGCAAATATCAAGTAATAAGCCTGCAGTGAATTTTTGGACAAAGTTTTATGCAAATCAAGGCATCAAATATATAGAATCAAAAGAAAAACTTATGGTTTAGAAGGTAATGTTCAGATATTTAATGTATAGTTCTTGTTAAATGTTTGTATTTTAAATTTCATTTGGCGTATAATTAAAAAATTGGATATTTGAAGAAAATTGTAAAGGAGAGGATTTTTTATGAAAGACACCAAGGATTTTTATAATCAAACAGCAGCAGAATGGGCGGATAAGTGGTATGAAGATGAAACATTACTTCCATATCTAAAAGAATTTATTAATTATTTACCACAAAACCCACGCATTTTAGATTTATGTTGTGGTGCAGGATACGAAAGTATGAGAATGCAAAAACTTGATGCTAATGTCACTGGATTGGATTTCAGCGAAGAAAGTATTAGAATTGCTAAAGAACGAAATCCAAGTATTCAGTTTGTTGTTGACGATATGTTGAATAATTATTTATATCTTGGTAAATTTCATGGTTGTGCAGTGATAGCAGGATTAGTACATCTTCCAAGCGAGAAACTTTCAAAGGCATTTGAACAAATTAATAATGTCTTATATGATGGTGGATTTCTATTTGTTGTTGTTAAAGATGGAATTGGAAAGAATCTAAAATCAAGTTACAAAACTATTAATGGTGAGGACTACGACAGAGATTTTTAATTGCATACACGTGAAGAATTAAAACTATATTCCTTGGGTAAATTTGATTTAGTTAAAGAACTCTTGATGGATAAGGAATCATTATGGAAATGTTACATTTTTAAAAAGTGTAAGAATATTATTTGCTAATTCAGTTAAATTTTAAAATCGTATTTTGGGGAACTCTTTACAAGAGATCCCCAAAATACGATACATTATCAACACTATTTTTTAACATTGCCACATGGCTTAAATTTACATTATCTAACACAATCTATGGAAGTTGTAAATTTTAAGGTGCTAGAACCTTTCATTTCATCAATCACAGCATTCCATTTATCACTGAGATATTTTACTTCTTTTACTAAACTAACTTGATCTACTGGCCCTGTGGCATGGATATAAGAAGCATTATTTTTGATGAATTTATCATATACTGAGGATAATTCTTCTCTAAATTTATCATTGTTTGTTATATCTACATTTTTATAAAGCGAATCATAGTATTTCTTAGATGTATGAAAGGAATCTGTTCCATTCTTCAATGAATCTAAGGATTCTCTTGCTTTTTCTCTCCAACCACTCGCTATAAGACTTGGATCTGTTGTGTTCATAAGGGCAGTATCAAAAGTTTCTAAGGTATTGGTGAATCTGTCAGTTAACTCATCCGTATATTTATCCGCTATTGAGTTAAACTGATCCTGGTATTTTTCAGGTACAAGTTTTTCTGATATATATTTTAGTTCCATATTAGTTTGACTAATACGCATACCAAAAATAGTACTATCCTGTTGTTGGCCCTCTACAGATTCTGTCGAAGTAATTATAGCATTTCTAAGTGTAGTTTTTTCTTCATTATTAAGCTCTGTCATATTATTTATACAGTTTTTGAAGTTGTAATAATCAAGTGGTTTACCTGCTTTATTCATAACCGTAATTTCATATTCAGGGCATATTTTTTCTAAAGAAGCTAAATTTATTTCACATACATTTTTCTAAGCATCTTCAATTCTTTTAATCGCTTCATCTGATAGTTGATTATTCGATTGTCCTCTATTTGAGCGTAAATCAATAGATTTCGAACTGTCTAAACGAGCATTTACATTATTTATACAATTAGAATCAGCTTTACTAAGTCTAGCGTTTATGCTCTCCCAGCTTTCACACTTCACCCGTTTAGAAACATCTGTATAATAATATGATGGAATATTTAATGACATATTATTTCCTCCTTGCTTGAAATATTTTATTATGCACTCATTTATATATTCGTACATTTTTGGTAAATGATTACGGTAAGTTTATAAAAATATACTTATTATACTAATGTTACATAAATAATTAATTATTATAAATGATGGAATAATGAGACAGTTAAGAATTAAGTAAACTATTTTTTAAGGGTTAAAAGTTAGGTAGTAGGCTTGAATGTGATTGAGCCTAGTAATAAGTACAATAAACAATGAAAAAAAAGGTAATATTGAAGAGCTGAAAGCGAGTGTGATAATCTAATAGTATCTATAATAGTAGGTAATGCCAAAGGAGGGAAGGAGATTGCATATTATTACATTAATTAAAGAAACATTAACTGCGCACAGTAGTAGACAATTTACAGGGAGGAATTTTAAAGAATTTATAGAATATTAATCTTATACACATTAATGGAAGGTGGTAGAATTTTGGAAAGTAAATACATTTACAGAAAACATTTACGTAAACCAACAAAGTTTTTTTTAGCAATAATCTTAATGATCATCATACCTTATTTTAT
>DAMAVY010000324.1:0-4170 GCA_032077725.1 Clostridium sp.
ATTTAAAGATGAAAGAGATGACAAACATAATGAGTTTCATTATGAAGGTGGGATAAAATCCTTTGTAGAATATCTAAATAGAAATAAAGGTAAAATTCATAATGAGCCAGTTTATATAGAGGGCCTAAAAAACACAACTTCAGTTGAATTAGCATTTCAGTATAATGACACATATAACGAGAATTTATTTTCCTTTGCAAATAACATAGATACAGTAGAAGGTGGAGCACATCTAGTAGGATTTAAAACTGCTTTGACTAGGGTTTTAAATGATTATGCTAGAAAATTTGGATTTTTAAAAGAAAATGATAAAAATTTAAGTGGAGAAGATGTAAGAGAAGGATTAACTGCTGTAATATCTGTAAAACTTGAAGAGCCACAATTTGAAGGTCAAACGAAAACTAAACTAGGTAATAGTGAAGTTAGAGGAATCGTAGAATCAATTGTAGGAGATGCAGTAGGTTCTTTTTTAGAAGAAAATCCAGCTGTAGGTAAAAGCATTATAGAAAAAAGTTTAACTGCAGCAAGGGCAAGAGAAGCAGCGAAAAAGGCTCGAGAGCTTACTAGAAGAAAGTCCGTACTAGAAAGTACAACTTTGCCTGGAAAATTAGCAGATTGTTCTTCTAAAGATCCATCAGAGTGTGAAATATATATAGTTGAGGGAGACTCTGCGGGAGGCTCAGCTAAGCAAGGAAGAGATAGAAGATTCCAAGCTATACTTCCACTTAGAGGAAAGATCATGAATATAGAAAAGCAAAGACTTGATAAGATATTAGCATCAGATACAATTAGGTCTATGATAACTGCATTTGGCGCAGGGGTTGGTAAAGAGTTCGATGTAGCTAAGATAAGATATGATAGGATAATAATTATGACAGATGCCGATGTAGATGGAGCACATATAAGAACATTATTACTTACATTTTTCTATAGATTTATGAGAGATCTTATAGATAAGGGTCATGTATATATTGCTCAACCACCACTTTATAAAGTTAAAAAGGGTAAGTTTGAAAAGTATGCTTATAGTGATGGTGAGCTTGATAAAATGCTAATAGAAATAGGCGGAAAAGATGGTAGCACAGATATACAAAGATATAAAGGTCTTGGAGAAATGAACCCTGAACAGTTGTGGAGTACTACAATGGATCCATCAGATAGAATATTATTAAAAGTAAATGTTGATGATGCAATGGCCGCAGATGAAATATTTACAATATTAATGGGTGATAAGGTAGAGCCACGTAGGAAGTTTATAGAAGAAAATGCCAAGAAAGTTAGTAACTTGGATATATAGTATTAGACTATAGTAAAGGTAGGTGTAAATATGGACACTATAGATAAAATAATACCAGTTGATATAGAAAAAGAAATGAAAAAATCTTATATAGATTATGCTATGAGTGTTATTGTTGTAAGAGCGTTACCAGATGTTAGAGACGGATTAAAACCTGTACATAGAAGAATTTTATTCTCTATGCATGAATTAGGAATTACTTATGAAAAAGGGTATAGAAAGTGTGCTAGAATAGTCGGAGATGTACTTGGTAAATATCACCCACATGGTGATAGTTCTGTATATGATGCTCTAGTTAGGTTGGCACAAGATTTTTCAATAAGATATACCCTTGTAGATGGTCATGGTAACTTTGGATCTGTTGATGGAGACAGTGCAGCTGCTATGAGATATACAGAAGCAAAGATGAGTAAAATTACAAGTCAAATGCTTCGTGATATAAATAAGGATACAGTAGATTTTATGCCAAACTTTGATGGTGAAGAAAAAGAGCCAACAGTATTACCTGCAAGGTTTCCAACATTACTTGTAAATGGATCTTCAGGTATAGCCGTTGGAATGGCTACAAATATTCCACCACATAATCTAACAGAAGTAATAAACGCTGTAATTATGCTCATTGACAATCCAGAGGTTACTATAGCAGATTTTATGACAGAAATTAAAGGACCAGACTTCCCTACTGGAGGAATAATACTCGGAAAAAGTGGAATAAGAAGTGCATATGAAACAGGTAGAGGGAAAATTTTAGTTAGATCGAAAACTGAGATAGAAGAGCATAAAGGTAGAAATAGAATAATAGTTACAGAAATACCATATATGGTTAATAAGGCTACTCTAATAGAAAATATTGCAAATCTTGTAAAAGACAAAAAACTTGATGGTATATCTGATTTAAGAGATAAATCTGATAGAGATGGAATGAGAATTGTTATAGAGTTAAAAAGAGATGCTAATGCAAATGTAGTATTAAATAGGCTTTATAAACATACCAGGATGCAAGATACATTTGGAGTTATAATGCTTGCATTAGTTAACAATGAACCTAAAGTACTTAACTTAAAAGAAATTTTAGTTCATTACTTAAACCATCAAAAGGATGTAGTAACAAGAAGAACTATATTTGATTTAAATAAAGCGAATGCTAGAGCACATATTCTTGAAGGATTAAAAATTGCCCTTGATAATATAGATGCAGTAATATCTTTAATTAGAGGATCTAAAACAACTCAAGAAGCTAAGGATGGATTAATTGAAAAATTCAATCTTTCTGAAAAACAATCACAGGCAATTTTAGATTTAAAATTACAAAGATTAACTGGACTTGAAAGAGATAAAATTGATGATGAATACAATGAAATCATGAAAACTATAACTTATCTACAATCAATTCTTAATAGTGAGGAAGTACTTCTCAATATTATAAAAGAAGAGTTAGTTGAAATAAAGACAAAGTATGGAGATGATAGAAGAACAGAAATAGAAAAAAATCCATATAGTTTTGAAGATGAAGATTTAATTAATGAAGAAGATGAGGTAATAACATTAACTCATGGTGGTTATATTAAGCGTTTACCAGCAGATACTTATAATGCACAAAAAAGAGGAGGAAGAGGTATTCAAGGTATAACTACAAAAGAAGATGATTTTGTAGAACATATTTTAATAACTCCAACTTTAAATAATTTAATATTCTTCACTAATAAAGGTAAGGCATATAAATTAAAAACATATGAAATCCCTGAAGCTGGTAGAACTGCAAAGGGAACTAATATAGTTAATCTATTACCACTAGACCCAGGTGAAAATATACAAGCAGTTATGTCTATAAAAACCTTTGATAGTGACAATTACTTATTAATGGGAACTAAATCTGGTATGGTTAAAAAGACATCTTTAGATAAGTTCGAGCATATAAGAAAAAATGGACTTAATGCTATAAATCTTAGAGAAGATGACGAGATCGTTGGGGTTAGAATAACAAAAGGTAATGATGAAGTGTTATTCGTTACTAAAGATGGTTATTCTATACGATTTAATGAAAAACAAGTTAGAAACATGGGAAGAAATACAACAGGGGTAAAGGCAATAACTTTAAGAGAAGGCGATATTGCTGTATCTATGGTCATAGCAAAAGAAGAAGAAGAACTACTTATAATTAGTCAAAAAGGTTTTGGTAAGAGAACTAATATAGATAGTTACACACTTCAAAGAAGAGGTGGAAAGGGTTTAAAGACTTATAAAATCTCTGAAAAAACAGGTAACGTAGTTAGTGGTAGAGTTGTTAGAGATGAAGATGAAATGATGCTTATTAATAGCAATGGAATAATAATAAGAATCAATGTAAAAGATATATCTATAACTAGTAGAAATACTATGGGCGTTACACTTATGAAAACAGGTGAAGATGTAAATATAGTTGCAGTTGCTAAAATTAATTTTAATGGTGAAGAGTTAGAACAAGAAGATGAACAAATATTAATAGAAGAATCTTTACCAGAGGATTCAATAATAGAAAATAGCGATGATAATATAGAATAGATATAGCATATTACGAGATAAGAATTAATTTAGTTGTATAAATTAATTCTTATCTTTTTTATTTAAATAAGTAAATTCAAAATAAAACAATAGGTAATAGACTAAACGTTATAATGTATTTGCACTTAAAATTAATAATGTAATAATAAACAAACACTAATCCATGTGTATCACGACACGAATTATAGAGTAAATTAATGATTAGTAGAGAAAACCAAATTTAATTAGTTATAGACAGTAAAATACAGGGATTGTATGTTTATTAATCATGATAAGATATGTCTTGTCGCTGAGTGATGCGGCAATGAAATAATTATTTTAAATAAAATATT
>DAMAVY010000325.1:0-1516 GCA_032077725.1 Clostridium sp.
ATTGAGAATTTAATTAAGGATCTTGATATGGTACTTATTATGTCAGTTAATCCTGGCTTTGGTGGTCAAAAATACATAGAGTATTGTGGGGATAAGATAGCAAAGGTTAAGCAGCTGAAGGAAAAGTACAATAAGGACTTATACATACAAGTAGATGGCGGTATAGACGTTACAAATGTGGACACAGTTATAAAGTGTGGAGCAAATTCTATAGTAGCAGGATCAGCTGTGTTTAAAAATAATGAAATAGAAAAAAATATAGCAGCTCTTAAGGGCAGGTTTTAAAATGAGAGCAATCATAGTTGGTGGTGGAGAGGCTCCTAGTAAGATTCTCTTAGAAAGATATATAGATGAAGATTCTATAATCATTGCAGCTGATGGAGGTGCTAATGCTTTAAGCATGTATAATATTACTCCCAATTATCTTTTAGGCGATTTTGACTCAATTGAGGGAGAAGTTTACGAAAAACTGTGTAGCAATTCTGAAACAACTAGATTTCCAAGAGAAAAGGATGATACCGATAGTAAAATAGCTTTTGAAAAAGCCATAAAGCTAGGCGCTAAAGAAATAATATTCTTAGGATGTACAGGTAAAAGAATCGATCATTTTATAGCAAACCTTTGTGTACTTCATGAAGGGCTTAAAAGATCAATTCATTGCTATATGGTTGATGAATACAATGAGATTTTTTTAATTGATAAACCTACAACAATTTACGGAAAAAGTGGGAAGGTGTTTTCTCTATTTAGCTATGGAGAAGATACAATAGGATTAACTTTAAATGGAGCAAAATATCCATTAAATAATTTTAACTTATCACAGGTAAATAATTTGACTGTTTCAAATGAGTTTTTATCTGAAGAGGTTAACATAACTTTCTTCAAAGGATGCCTTTTAGTAATTAAAATAATAGATTAAAATATTTAAATTTTCATGCCGCTGTTTATTCAGCGGTATTTTTTTTCATGCACCATTTTAAATAGTACAACATATAATGGAACTAAAAGATTGATGGGGGGATGTGAGTTTGAGAAGTAGAGCAACAAAGAAAATAGGACTTATCATTTGTTCAATGGGAGCTGGAATAGTACTTGCTATGCTTATTCCATTTTGGGGATGGATGATGGTAGTAGGATGCGCAATAATAGCTATTGGATGGTATATAATGGAGAAATATTGTTAGTGAAATTGTGAGGAGGATGGCTTGTGACAATAAAAGTAATTAAATTACCAAAATTTTTATCAAGGATAGTAAGGATTTTCATCAAAAGAAAACATAAGTGAGAGTCCAAATCTACGATTTGGCCCCTCGAACTTACTCCACCGAGCGTATGCGAGGCGGAGTGTCCTTGCGAGCAAAGCGAGAAAAGCAAATCTTTGATTTGGCCCCTCGAACTTACTCATTCGAACGCATGTGAGAAGGAGTGTCCTTGCGAGCAAAGCGAGAAAAGCAAATCTCCGATTTGGCCAGTGGAAGTTAAGTGACCGTCTAAATCTATGATTTAGCTACGGGAA
>DAMAVY010000325.1:1616-4170 GCA_032077725.1 Clostridium sp.
TTTCATAAAAAAAGCGCATGTGAGAAGGAGTGTCCTTGCGAGCAAAGCGAGAAAAGCAAATCTCAGATTTGGCCAGTGGAAGTTAAGTGACCGTCTAAATCTATGATTTAGCTACGGGAACTTACTCCACCGAGTGCATACGAGGCGGAGTTTCATAAAAAAAGCGCATGTGAGAAGGAGTGTCCTTGCGAGCAAAGCGAGAAAAAAATAATTCCAATTAGGAACACTGAGCGCATGCGAGGGTGGCGAAAAGAAGAAATTTTAATTAATTTTGCACATAAAAAAATGCAACCATATGAGTTGCATTTTTTTACGATCTAAACGGCACGTTGAACCTTACCTGAACGTAAGCATCTAGTACAAACGTGTACAGTTTTAGGTGTTCCGTTAACTACAGCTTTAACTTTTTTTAAGTTTGGAGCCCATTTTCTTTTTGATTGACGGTGAGAGTGAGAGAATTGTACTCCTGCAACTACACCTTTATCGCATATTTCACATCTTCTTGACATATATTACACCTCCTCAGAATTCCATCATACTGCTATTAATCAAACATAAGTTATTTTAGCACAATTGCTATGATTGTTGCAAGTATTAAGAACAATAAACACATACCAGTACTATTATACATATAGTTGCGATAAAATTCAATAATAAATAATATATATTTAGTTGAATTAAATCATAAGTTAATATAAAATGTTTATAAGGTATAATTAAGGAGGAATTGATTATGAAAGCTAATATTACAACTGAAATGGGAAACATATATTATTCTGAAGATGTAATATCTAATATAGCAGGAGTATCAACAATGGAATGCTATGGTGTTGTTGGTATGGCTTTAAAGAATGCTAAGGATGGATTTTGGGAATTACTAAAAACTGAAAATCTAGCTAAGGGTGTTAAGATAACTCAAAAAGAAAATTCTGTTGCTATTGAATTATATATAATTGTACAATATGGAACTAAGATTGCGGTTATTGCAAATAATATAATACAAACCGTAAGATACAATTTGGAAAACCTTACAGGTATTCAGGTTTCAAAGGTTACAGTTAATATTCAAGGCATAAGAGTTTAAGGGGGATCAGAAAGTGGCATATACAATAATAAATGGGCGTAATTTTTCTAATATGATAAATAATGCTTCCAACGCATTAGAAAAGCAAAAGGAATATATAAATTCATTAAATGTTTTTCCAGTTCCAGATGGAGATACAGGAACAAACATGTCTCTAACATTTAAAGCTGCGGCTAAGGAAATTGAAGGATTTGAGAATAAATCCATTGGAGAAGTTTCTAAAAGATTAGCTAAAGGTGCACTAATGGGAGCTAGAGGGAATTCAGGTGTTATTCTTTCTCAAATTTTAAGAGGAATGTCAAAGGCACTTGAAAACAAAGAAGAAGCAACTATAGATGAAATGAAAAATTCTTTTGTAGATGGTTCAAACTTTGCTTATAAGGCAGTAATGAGGCCTACAGAAGGTACTATTTTAACAATTATTAGAGCAGCTGGAGATAGCGCTATGTGTAGCGAAGCTGAAAATATAACTGAACTATTTGAGGAAGTGTGTGAAGAATGTAAGATCATGCTTGATAAGACTCCAGAAATGTTGCCACAGCTAAAACAAGCTAAAGTGGTAGATGCTGGTGGAATGGGCTTGTTAATAATATTAAAAGGCATGTTAGAAGCTTTAAATACAAAAGGTGATGTTTCACTAGTTAAAGATGGAGAAACTTCAAGCAATGAAGAAAAATATGATGCTCCAATGTTAGATATGGCTCCAGAAGATATTAAATTTGGCTATTGCACAGAATTTATAATATTAAGTGCTGTAGATGATATACCTAAATTTAAAGATTTTCTTGAATCTCACGGAGATTCATTAGTTCTTGTAGGAATGGATGAATTAACAAAAGTTCATGTTCATACAAATGATCCTGGTGCAGTTTTATCTAAAGCTGTGTCTTATGGTCCACTTTCAAAAATTAAAATTGAAAATATGAGAGAGCAACATAGATCACTTTTAGGTATTGATGAAGGGGTCAATGATACTGCGGCTATAGAAGAAATAAATGAAGAGCCTAAGGCTTACGGATTTGTAACTGTAGCAAGAGGAAATGGAATATCTTCAATATTTAAAGATCTTGGTGTAGATGAAGTTATTGAAGGTGGTCAAACAATGAATCCTAGCACAGAAGACATTGTTAATAGTATTAATAATGTAAATGCTGAGGTGGTTTTTGTACTTCCAAATAATAAAAACATAATAATGGCAGCTAATCAAGCTGTAGAGTTAGTTGAAAATAAAAAAGTAATAGTAGTACCTACTAAAACAATTCCTCAAGGAGTTACAGCTATAACTATGTTTAATCAAGATAGTTCTTCTGAAGAAAATGAAGAAATAATGAATGTAAGTATAGAAAATGTTACTTCAGGAGAAGTAACCTATGCGGTAAAGGATACTGAAGATAATGGTAGAGCTATTAAAGAAGGAGATATTTTAGGTATATTAGAAAAAACAATTAATGAAATAGGTAAGGATGTCTA
>DAMAVY010000326.1:0-4165 GCA_032077725.1 Clostridium sp.
CTGAGCTTATGTCAGGATTTTTTGATGCATGGCAAACCCTTTCTAAAAATCCCGAAAAATCAGATGCTAGAACTGTAGTAGCTCAAAAATCTAAGGCAATTGCTGATGAGCTTAATCACACATATAAAAAATTAAACGATACTAAAGATAATTCAATTGCGGAAATTCAAAGTAGTTTATTTGAAGTAAATACTACATTGGATCAGTTAAATTCAATAAATAAAGAAATTCTTGCTGTTACTATTGCAGGTAACAATCCTAATGATTTATTAGATAGTAGAGATTTACTTCTTGATAAGCTTAGTACTAAGTTTGGAATAACTACTAATAATCAAAAACTCAATGGAATCAATTGTAATTCAGATGATAATTCATCTATTAATTTAATAAGAAATGAAGATTCACAGGATATTAATAAGTTTGGATTTATAAATAAAATAACTGAAAATGCAGCAGGAACTTATGATATAGAATACTATAAAAATGGAGATATGACTTCAGAAAAAAACAAAGTAACTTTAACAGGGGTAAGTCTTACTGCAGAGCAATATAATTCATTAAATAATGGAAGAGTTATAGTTACTGATGAGAATGGAGTAGTAGCTGGTGCGGGAGATATTAATTCATTAACTAAGACTTCTGATGGAAGCTTAATAGATGCAGCTGGAATAGCTGGTATGACCTTTGTTCCATCATCAGGAGAACTTGCAGGTCTTCAATCAGTTCATGAAGATGTGGAAAGCTATATAGATCAAGTAAATACTTTAGCAAAGACATTAGCTTTTTCAGTCAATGCAATTATTACTGAAGGAATAGCAGAGGCAGATCAATATGACTTCTTTGTAAATTCATCAATTGTAGATGATCCAACTACTACTAATGATGAATCTATTAATGGAATAAATGCAGGGAATATAACTATTAATTCAAAAATTCTTAAAAATCCAATGCTTATACAGGCTGGAGCTAATAGTAGTTCTGGTTCTACTGATGGAGATAGGGCACTAGCTTTAGCTTCTCTTAGAGATTATTCAATGGATATACCTAGTATTGCAGATGGTGGCACTTATGAAGATTTTATCACAGAACACTTTGGGAAAACCCAAATAGGTGAGATACCGAAATCTAATACAATTACTTCAGGAGTTAAAGTAGAAGGATTCTTTAAAAATACTATTAATAAATTAGGTGTACAAGCAGAAGAAGCAGGCAGAATTGTAAAAAATCAAGATTCTTTAATAAATGGACTAGAACAAAGAAGACTTTCAACTTCTGGAGTATCACTAGACGAGGAAGCAATAAATCTTGTTCAGTTTCAACATGCCTTTGAGGCTAATGCAAAGGTAATTTCTACAGTGGATCAATTATTAGACGTGGTAATTAATTTAGTAAGATAGTCTTATTAAGACTTATTGCATTGGCAAAACTTTGAACTTGAAATTGAATTTGAAAAGATGATTATATAGTTTATTTTATAAAATGTTATAGAGGTGAGAAGATGAGAATAACACAGGGTGTAATGGTTAATAGCTTTTTAGGCGATATGAATACTAATTTAAATATTTTAAATAAGATACAGAGACAATTAGATACAGGAAAGGAATTTTCAAAGCCTTCCGATGATCCTTTTAGAGTAGCAAGATCTATGCAGATGTATTCAGAAATTAATGCAAATGAGCAGTATAATACTAATATCGAAGATACTATGAATTGGATGGATACTACAGATACAGCATTAGGTCAAGGAACTAAATGTCTTCAAAGAATAAGAGAACTTATGGTTTCTGCTGGAAATGCAGCCTATGGAACTAATGAGCTTAGTGCAATAAAGGACGAAATAAATGAAAAAGTAGCAGAGTTTGGACAAATACTAAATACCAGCTTTGATGGAAAGTATATTTTTGGTGGTAAGGACGGTGCAACAAAGCCAATAACAGTTAATGAGGTAGCAGGAGAAAACTCATTATCAATTAATGGGAATGAAGATATTATTAATCAATCCTTGAAGGTGGAGATTTCTTCTGGAGTAACTGTAGACTACAGCGTTAATGCAGTTGAAGTTTTGAAGTTTAAGGATGCAGATGGAAAAACAGTAGATGTAATGAACTCATTTAATGATATTTTAAAAAATTTAAGTGCTGCAGAGACTAAAGGCAAAGTAGTAAGCGAAAATTTAGACCAAATGGATAAAATTATTAATAATATGTTAAGTGTAAATTCTAAGGTTGGAACTATACAAAATAGGATGGAAAGCGCGGAAGCATTAAACGTGTCACAAAATGAGAATTTGACTGAAATATTATCCTCTAATGAAGACATAGACTTTGTAAAAAAAACCATGGAAATGGCTGTAGCAAAAACAGTATATCAAGCAGCATTACAAACCAGCGCTAAAGTGCTTCAACCTTCAATTTTAGATTACTTAAGATAAGAGGCGGAATTTATCAATTGACAGTTGACAATGGACAATTGACAATTTGTTTAGTTGAGAGTTGAGAGCTTGGTTAGTTGAGAGTTAAGAGTTCAGAGTTGAGAATTGAGAGTTGAGAGTTGAGAATGGACGATGGACAGTTGAGAGCTTATTTAGTGGAGAGATGAAAGTTGAAAGTTGAAAGTTAAGAATATTTTTGCTTAAAAAAATTACAGAATTAATAAACTCTTTCTATAATCCAATTTATGATTGTTTCTACGCAAATTACTTTCTGGGATTACGAAGAAACTTAACTTGAAAGAAAACTAAGAATTGACTTGTGAGATAAAAAACATTAGGAAACAAAAGATAATAAATTTGTACATTGTTACAATGGATAAGGGGTGAGAAGATGAAGTTAGAGCAAGTTGAAAAAAATGTATTACTGGCGAAGGAAGATAATATTATTACCTTTAAAAGTGGTATTCCAGGGTTTGAAGATTTAAAAATGTTTTCCTTAGAGGATTTAGATGGTTCAGAGGTTTTTAAGCTTCTTACGTCTGTGGAGAATGAGGATGTGGGATTTGTTACAATTTGTCCATTTGATTTCATGAAGGAATATGAAGTGAAGTTGTCTGATAGTGTAGTAACGGAGCTCTGTATAGAGAATCCAGAGGATGTTTTGATTTTAAATACGGTAACTCTTAATAGCGATGTGAAAAAGATAACTACCAACTTAAAGGCACCTATCATAATCAATCTTAAAAACAATCATGGGTATCAAATGATTTTAGATAGGGAAAACTATAGCATTAAACATCCCTTAGTAAAGGAGTGATGATATGCTAGTAGTAACTAGAAAACAAGGTCAGGGAATTAAAATTGGAGAAGATATTGAAATTACTATAGTAAAAATTGACGATAATTCTGTAAAAGTATCAATAAATGCTCCTAAGGAAGTAAAGATTCTGCGAAGTGAACTTTATAAAGAAGTAGAGGAAGAGAACATTAATGCTTCTAAGATTAATATGGAGTTACTTGAAAAGATAAAAAAATAAAGAACTTTATCATTTTGATAAGGTATAAAAGAAGTTTTAAAGAATTAACTTAAGATAGCTATTCAGGGAAGAGTGCTAGTTCAAAATTAAATATTATAATTTGGGGGAGTAATAATGGATATAGGGAGTGTTACCGCTGGTAGAGCCATGGAAGGCATGATTCCAGCAAGGGAATTTCAAAGAACATCATCTGGAAATACTGGTGTAGCCCAGAGTACATCAAGTGACTCTAACACTTGTATAGGTAGTAGTGAGCTTAGTGAAGAAGGCAAGAAAAATTACCAAGAAAAGGTAGGCAAAGCCGTAGATAAACTTAATAAAATTATTGAGGATGAAGATGTCTATGCTAAATATGAAGTCCATGAAAAATTAAATCAAATAATGGTTAAATTGATTGATAGAAATACAAATGAAGTACTGCTTGAAGTGCCATCAAAGAAAATTCTAGATATGGTTGCAAAAATGTGTGAAATGGCAGGAATACTTTTAGATAAAAGAGCTTAAAACTAGGAGGAAATTACATGTATAATGCAGGTGCAAATGCATACAATGCTTATAAAAATAATAGCATAAATTATGCTTCTAAAGAGCAATTGCTTTTGATGCTACTCGATGGAGCAGTAAAGTTTACTAAAATAGCAAGACAAGCTATCACAGATAAGGATGTTAAGAAGTGTCATGAAAATCTTGTGAAGAC
>DAMAVY010000327.1:0-4163 GCA_032077725.1 Clostridium sp.
GTGTTAATGGACTAGGTGGAGCAAAAGCAGAAAATTATTCTGTGAAAGTTGAATCTTTAGCGGGTACAGCAAAGGCTGCTTTAAAAGATACAGACATGGTAGATAAAGATAAAATAACTGTAAAAGTAACTGTAGATGGAACGGAAAAAATTATTGAAGTTAGTACTAAAAAAGAAGTTAAAGCAGAAGATGGAACTATAACTCTGCAAGATAAAACAAAGACAGAGATTATAGATGAATTAAACACTTCACTGAAGACAGCAGGTTCCGATATTAATGCTAGTTATAGTGATTTTTCTAAGGGCATTGTTTTAGAGACTAAGGCTATGGGAGTAGCAGCTAACTTTAATGTAGAAGCTTCAGACACTGATGGCGCTACCGGAACTATTGCAATAAACGCAGTGGGAAAAGATTTGAAGGCTACGTTAACCAAAAATGGAGAAGTTGAACCGTATTTGTGTGAAGGAACTAGTAATTCTGTTACTCTAGATGGAGTTGAATTTAAATTTACGGGTGTAAGTGAACAAGTAGCTGGTGTATATAAAGAAACTAGTGTAATAGGAACAAATGACACAGGGGCTATGGCTGATAAAATAATGGCGTTCATGGATAAATACAATTCACTGATTACAAAAATAAATACTTTAACTTTAGAAAAAAGAAACAGAGAGTATGTCCCATTGACTACAGACCAAAAAAAAGATATGTCAGAGGATGAAATAAAACTTTGGGATACAAAAGTTAAACAAGGACAACTTCATAATGATTCAGATTTAACAAGAATTGCAAATGGAATAAAGAGTTCTATGGCTACTGTTATAGGTTCTAATGTAAAACTTGAAAAAATTGGTTTTACACATGTGAAGGATTATACAACTAAGAATGGAACATATACCGTTCAAAAAGATGAATTAGCTAAAGCAATAGAAGATAATTCAGAAGGAATTATGAAAATGTTTATAGGGGATGGTACTTCTTCGAGTACTGGAATATTTCAAAAGTTAAATACCGTTCTCTTCGACGAAACTGTAACTACCAAAGCTAGTTTATTAAAGAAGGCAGGTATAGATAATTCATCTACTTCTAGTAATAGCACACTTTCAAAGAGTATCGAGGATTATAATAAGAAAATAAAGGAATTAGAAAGGGATTTTACCACTAGAGAGCAAGCTTTATATAGCAAATATGCAAAACTTGAATCTATAATGAACAACTTAAATTCTCAACAAAGTTATCTTACTCAACAGTTAGGATTATCATAATGGATGTTGCAGCAATATTAGAAGAGTACAAAACAGTATCTCTTGAATTAATTGATAATATTAAAAACAATATGGATGTTGAAGGGTTAATGGAAAAAAGAAATATGCTTTTGAAGGAACTTAACAATTCATCTGCATCTCAAGAGAAAAAAAGAAATCTAGTTGAGAAACTTGGAATTTTGAAGGTGGAAGATACTTTAAATATTTCAATAGAGGAAGCGCAAAGGCAAGTCAAGGATGAGCTCTTAGATATAAAGAGAAGAAAGAGTGCCAATAAAGGTTATGGATTAAATAAAGAGGGCATAAGTGTTTTTGATAAAGAGATATAATGAGATATGATAAATAATAGATTAAAAATAAAATAAAAAAGTTTATAAAAAAGCTAAAGTTATAATTTTTCTTAACGATAGAATTAGTATAACCTAATAAAACTAGAATAGGTTACTCATGAGAATACTACCTAGTTAAATCTTTTCTTCACTTTAGTGTAGAAAGTTTAAAATAATATATAGGACAAGGATGTCCGGCAAAATCAAGGAGGAATTTATAATGATAATTAATCACAACATGGGAGCTTTAAACGCTAACAGAAACATGAACATCAACTCAGGTAATGCAAGCAAGTCAATGCAAAAATTATCTTCAGGTCTTAGAATTAATGGAGCAGCAGATGATGCAGCAGGACTAGCAATATCTGAAAAAATGAGAGGCCAAATCAGAGGTCTTGATCAAGCTTCAAGTAATGCTCAAGATGGAATATCATTAATTCAAACTGCTGAAGGTGCATTAAATGAAACTCACAGCATATTAAACAGAATGAGAGAACTAACAGTACAAGCAAATAATGGTACTAACAAACTTGAAGATACTCAAAAGATACAACAAGAAGTAACACAATTACAAGAAGAAATAACTAGCATAGGAAATAAAACTCAATTTAACAAACAAAATCTTCTAGATGGAACTTTAGGAGCAAAGACTGCAAATGTTGGTGCTTCTTTAGCAGATGGAACTGGAAAATTAAAGATTCAAGATGTTACAGGTGCGGCTGTTGGTGCTGGTTATAAAGTTGATACAAGTGTAGCAACAAAGATTACTGTTACTAGTGCAGATGGTTTAACTAGTCAAACTATAAGTGTTGCAGACTTGGCAGCTGTAAAAGTTGGAGACACATATCATTTTGATAAGCTTGGAATTACTTTAGCAGCACAAGCTACTGATATTAGTGGTGTTGCTGCTACTAATACATTTGATGTAGCTGCATCTGGAATATCATTCCAAGTAGGTGCTAATGGTTCACAAACATTAGCATTATCAGTTTCTGATTTAAGAGCAGACAAACTTGGTTCAGCTACTATAAAAATGGATGCTATTAATGTAACAGACTTTGCTACTGTTGGTCACACATTTAATGATCAATTAGCAGCAATTGATGATGCAATATCAACAGTTTCTACTGAGAGATCTAATCTTGGAGCTAAACAAAACAGATTAGAGCATACAATAGCTAACTTAGGAACATCAAGTGAAAACTTGACATCAGCTGAGTCAAGAATTAGAGACGTAGACATGGCTAAAGAAATGTCAACATTCTCAAAGAACAATATTCTTTCTCAAGCTGCACAAGCTATGCTTGCTCAAGCTAACCAACAACCACAACAAGTTCTTCAATTATTAAGATAAGTGACACTCTAAATCTTCGATTTAGCTAGTGAAACTTACTCCACCGACGTAGGAGGCGGAGTTACCTATAATTGATAAACTTATAAGAGAAATAGAAAGGAGTCGGGGTGAAAACTCGGGCTCCTTTTTAAATTTAGATGGACGTAAGAAATGATGAGATTTGGAATAATATTTTGTGGAGTATGTGGAAGTAAACTTGTAGATAGTGGATTTGAAAGTTAGTCTACATTAAGATGCTGTGATTGTGGCAATACTGAAGAATTTAAGGTTGGAAAAGTTAGCGTAGATACAGAAACAGTTAACGTTAATGAAATGATTAGACAAGCAGAACAAGATACAAGAATTTAGCAAGAGCAAGTGGTCTGTAAGCATACCACTAGGGTAACTGCGACTTTGGAAGAAAAGTAAACAGGAGGTAATCATATGGACATAGGAGCACTATCAATGGTAATGAGTCAGTCAAATGTACAACAGTCAGCTGGTATAGCAGTAATGAAGATGGCAATGGATACTGGAAAGGAAACTGCTACTCAGATGACAGAAATGATGAAAAATATTGCAGTAGACATTAATGTAGGACAGCACTTGGATGTAAGGGCATAGAACAAGGTGGAGAAAGCAGAAAAATTTAAGATATGAAAATACTAGAATGAGTATCATTGGCTACAAAAATAGCTAGTGGTGCTCATTTTTGTCATAGGCATGTAAAGTTAAAAATTGACAATTGACAATGGACAATTGACAATTTGAATAGCAGTAAAATGTGAGTGAAAATTTTTGAAAGTCAGCATTCCAAATGAATAGTATCATGGTTAAGAATTGACAATGGACAATGGACAATTGTCAATTTGAATAGCGGTAAAATGTTGAATGAAAAATTATAAAAATCAACCTTCTAATTGAATAGTATCTTGATTAATAGTTGACAATTAATAATAACTATTAAGAGAGAAAAAGGTTAGTATTATGAAAGAAAATTTAGTTTATGAAAAAGCTTTTAAGTTTTCAGTTAGGATAGTTAATCTTTATAAATATTTAACTACTGAAAATAAAGAGTACATTCTTTCAAAACAGGTTCTTCGTTCAGGAACAAGTGTAGGCGCAAACATTAAAGAAGGTATAGAAGCACAAAGTAGAAAAGATTTTTTATCAAAGATGAATATAGCACTTAAGGAAGCTTCAGAAACAGAATACTGGCTTGAACTTCTTAAAGACACA
>DAMAVY010000328.1:0-4156 GCA_032077725.1 Clostridium sp.
CCCAATCTAAAGGTTTATATTCCTCTATTTCAGATGTGGCTTCTATTCCCCCTCTTGTGACTCCTGTTCCTCTTGATTCGGTAATGCTAAACTCATAGCTTTTTCTAACTGGTCTTGCACATAATTTGCTTTTTCTTCGCTACTCATTATTTCTGTAAGCATTTCTCCAATATCAATTAATGTATACTGTGGATATCTTGGTTTAATAGATGCATAGATTAATGCTCTCATAGCTTTAAGTTTACCCTTACCTTCTTGTAGAGCCTTCATAGCCTTTTCAAAATCTCCATAAACTTCATCTAATTCACACATTGCATTGAAGTCAAAAGCTATTTTGAAAGTTTTCTCACATAATTCTAAAGGTACTAATATATTTTTTAAATCTTTAGCTTTCATATTTCCTCCTAAATAAAAAGGCTAGGATTACCCTAGCCAGACTTTATACACTTTCTTCAACTAAATAAGTAACTCCATTTGTTAATCCTGTTATAGAAGTTATTCCAACTCCTAATGCTGCTTTGTTGGACACATCAACTAGAGTACCTAATGCATTTGTATACTTAAATATAGAGCCATATGTTACTTTATAGGTCTTGCTTTCTGTTAATCCTGTAATAGTTCCATTTCCAGCAACTCCTAATGAGCCAGTGGCTAATATTACCGTTGTACTACTCTTCTTTGATGTTTTAACTGATTTAAACCAATTTGTAGCCGTTTCTGTACTTGCATTGGCACTATTCATGTCTAAATCTGCAAGGTGTGTATTTAGTTGTTTATTCTTATAACATTTGAAAGCTAATTCAGCCTCTTGTGGCTTTGGCTTATTTTCTGCCGACTCAGCTTTTAATGAAGCTAATTCAAAGACTACATCATAGTACCAAACATATTTTGCGCCTTTACCACTGGTCGGCATTTTAAATCCCATTGCATGATGTTTTACTTCAAATTCACCTGGTGGAAAATAAACTCCATCAGCATCAATTTCTCCACCATACAATTTTAATTTTGTTTCATTGGAAAGATAATTTAATTTTACCTTTCCTGTTTTTTCTATAGTTCCATAAATTTCTTCTTCAATTTCATCATCCGAATATACTGCATCACTATCGACCTTATCATCTATATCAATAGATATAAGTCTTTCTGTTTTTTCTGGAGTACCTACTGTATATATAGTAGCTGTATTTTCTGTAACTGGAGCCAAATGAAAGCTGTTTGCTCCTTTAATTCTTGCCATTTATATCACTCCTTCATAAAAATAACACCTAAATGCAATATGATATGTTTCTGTTTCAGCTTCATATATATCTTGTGTTGTAACATCATAAAATACTGTCTTAAGTGTTTGTTTAATTGTTTCTTGTATATCTGTAATATCTTTTTTACTAAATAAATCAATTTGTAAACTATGTCCTTCAGTCTCTGCAACATCATCTGAAAAATCTTCATTGATATCATTCATTTTGAAAAAAGTAATGTATGGATCTAACATCACTTTTTTACCGTTCATTATAGTACCACTGTACTTTCTATAGCATACAGGATAGCCTAATGGGGATAATGTGTCTTTTATTAGTTTATTAATATTCAAAGTCCTATCCCCTTTCTTATGACTTCCTTAGTCTTTTCTAGTGCCTCTTTTCTCTTGTTTTCAAAGGCCGGTCTCATAAAAGGCTTTGCTACTATTCCTCTTGAAGTACCATACTCAATAAACTTTCCATAAAATATTGAAGAGTTATCATCCTTTTGTATACCAATTTTTACAGTTTTAACACCTTGTATTTTTTGTGGTTTACTTATTTCAAGCCCTTTTCTTAATTTTTCAGTCCTATCACTAAAAGAAGAAGTGTTCTTCATTTCCTTGAGTATTATTTCTGCCCCAGCAGTTAATGCTTCATTTTCTATTTTTACACCTCTTCTCCCCATTTCCTCAAGTTTTTTTTGATATTTTAATATACATGAAAAATCTATTTCGTTACTCATTCTATCACCTGACCTATTAGCTCCAAATATTCATTACTGAAATTATAATTATTAACATATGTGATATTATATAGCTTAGATTGAAACCTTATTTTCATATCTGTTGTAATGTCTTTTCTATATCTAATAATAAATTTAGTTGTTACTTTACTATAATCTGCATTAGCTCTAAACATCTCTGTACCACTCATGTTACTTACTTTAGCCCAAGGGTTGCAACATTCAGTTTCTTTATCATTCTCAAATCCATTTTCATTTGTTGCAGGATCAATTAATAATATAAGTATTTTTTTATCTAATCTACCTTTCATTTTCATAAAATCACCTAAATTCTAAGTAATTGATAAACTTTTAATTGCTAATTGTGTCAAAAGGCTATTAAAAAGTGGTGAAAACTTTAAAACGCCACTTTCTAAATTCCATACATCATTTACACCTATAGTTAATGTTGATATTCCTAATTCCGTTTCTATTTTTTCTTGACTCACTCCGCTACCTAACATATATTGCTTTACACCTATGGTTTTAATTTTGAGAGATTCATCATTATCATTACTATCATCTGCATTTAACCCTATTTTGACTTTCCCTAATAATTCATCATCTGTCATAATATCACCTATACAATTAAATAGACATCAACATTTTTTCCATTCAGTGCACTGTTCAATTTAATTGTATTGTTCTCTAATGTTATAGCACTCGTAATAACTGTTGGTGATGTAGCTTCTTTTGCATTATCTAAATAAGCAGCTAATACAGTGTTGTGAGATAATTTATAAGGTATGCCTAGCTTTTCTCCAAAGCCAACACTTACAGCATCACCACTTACATTTGTTTGAATAGGTAAATCAATTTCTGTTACAGTTTTGAAAGCCTTTACTCCTTCTACTTCTGTAGTACCGTTTAATACAATAGTTTCAGTTATTGAATTTCCATTATAGTTAGTTCCTTTTATTACAACATTTCCTGCTATACCAGATGCATTCCCTACTATTTTTATATTTCTAGGTATTCCTGGGTTAGTTATACCTTCTTTTATACTTTGTGCCTCTGTAGTTAATCCTGTAGCAGCTAAAATTGATATATTACTAGCTGCTACTGCATATGCTTCACTAACTAGCAAATGTGCTATAAATCCTTGTATTATTCCTAACCCATTTACATTCGTTTGTATTCTTTGGCCTTTTGTATTTTCCGGAAACAGATTCATATTATCACCATCCTTATAATATTAAAAGCGGGATATAATCCCTCTTTTTGTTAACCTTTTTTAATTCTTAAGAAACCTTTATATGCTGCAACGTTACCACCAGCATAAATGTCTCCTGAATAAGCAACCATACCTTCTCCAAACTTATAATCTGTAGACATCTCAACATCAATATTTGAGAATATTGGCATTTCATAATTTTGAAGAACACCATAAGCCATACAATAAGTATTTGTTACTGTTGCTGTTGCTGAAAGTACAGGACAAGCACTGTTTAATACATAGTTTATTGAAAAACTATCATCAGATGAAATGGTACCAACGTTACCATTAACAATTATCTTGTATAATTTCTTTCCATCAGATGTTCTTATTGCTGCAAAGGCTGCTAAATCTTTCTTACTTAAAATTAAATATGCAGTCCCTTCAACATCTTCATCTCCACCATATCCGAACACAATTTTATCTAATGTATCTGCATCTATTTCAGAAATTGATAAATCACTATCTACTGGAATTACATTTTCAGGTGCTTTAAATATACCTACAAAATGTCCTGCTTCACCATCCCCTACTAAAATTTCTCTTGATATCTTTCTTCTTAATGTATTTCTTAGATCCGTACCAACTTGTGATTGATAATCAATGTTTGGTAATTTAATTGATTGCTTTGAAATTTCAGTGTAATCAGTAATATAAGTCTTTGAAATAGTAACCTTATCCCATACTGAATCAGTATTTTTATATTTCATACCTTCTGCTGTATAATCAGCTAACTCAGTAATTGGTTTTTTAAACCCTTTTGTATAAGTTTCTCCTCCCATCATAGGTACTGCATGTACTAAATCTACAATTGAAGAAACTTGGTTAAATGTTGGATTTAAATTATTACTGGATTGATCAGGAACAACAAGATTACTATTAGCAACAGTGATTGATCTTGCAATAGGCAATTCATTT
>DAMAVY010000329.1:0-4148 GCA_032077725.1 Clostridium sp.
ATATTCTGCAAAATACCTACTATCTTCTTTTAGCTTTTCAATAGATTTACTTCCAGTTTCATAGTTTGTAAGCCAAATATTATTTCCCTTATCATAAGCAATAAATTTTAAATTATTATAATTATTTAAAACATTAGAGTTGATGTTAAAATCTTTTAATTTCTGTTCTGTTATTAATTTTTTTAATTCTTCATCCTTATATGAATATTTTTCTTCTATTTCCTTATATAAAGCATCTTGTTTTTTTTTAAGTTCTTCTTCACTTAGAGTTCCACTATTTTCATAAAGTTTATTACGCTGCACTTCATATTCACTCTGAATTTTGGAATTTATAGATTCTTTTTTTGAAGCAATCTCTTCTTCTAGTAAGTTGTTGCCATCTTTTATATATTCCTCCGTCTTATAAAGTTCAGACAATTTAAGTACTTCTCCTGTAAATGCATTTATTTCACTTCCTAGAAATTTAGAGCTATAAAGGTCTCTGCTATCTAAAACATATCTATTTCCCTTTATATCCCTAAAAGAAATCAGTGATACTGAAATCATCATTAACATTATAATTATCGCAATAATCTTAAAACGTTTGATTCTTTTAAAATCCTTCACTATATCTTCAAAGTCTACATTTTCTTCATCAATATTTCTCGATTTTGTATCCAACTCCCCACACCACCTTTAAATATTTTGGCTCTTTCGGATTAATTTCTATCTTTTCTCTAATTCTCCTTATATGCACAGCTACAGTATTATCAATATTAAAGCTTGGTTCATTCCAAACTCTTTCGTATATTTCCTCCATAGAAAATACTCTACCTTTATTTTTAAGTAATAGTTCTAGGATTTTAAACTCTAGTGGTGTAAGTCTTACACTTTCACCATCTACGAAAGCTTCTACATTTTCAACATTTAGCTCTAGTCCACCGCTTTTTAAAATTCCACTTTCCTCTTTGTTATTAAAATTGCCTAAGGTTACATATCGCCTTAATTGAGATTTCACCCTAGCTATAATTTCAAGAGGATTAAAAGGTTTTGTAATATAATCATCCGCTCCCATGTTAAGTCCCAAAATTTTATCTGTATCCTCCGACTTTGCAGAAAGAAGTATTATAGGTATATTCTTTTCTTCTCTAATTTTAAGCGTTGCCCTAATACCATCCATCCTTGGCATCATAATATCCATTAAAATAAGATGAATGTTTTCATCCGCTAAAACCTCTAAAGCTTCAATTCCATCAAAAGCCTTATATATATTTAATCCTTCGTTTGAGAGATATATTTCAATAGCATCGACTATTTCCTTATCATCATCTACAACTAATACATTATAATTCATTTTTCCATTCCCCCCATTTAATATACTAATTATACCATGACTACTCTCAATCTATACTTATATATTACCCCTGAATTATTACATATTTGTTTACATAAATCTTACAAAAGCATTAAGATGTGATGCCAACCTCTGCTAAATTTAATTATTTAAAGATTCAACATGTGATTCCAACCTGTGCTTAATTTAATCCACATAAAAAAGATTGTTCAAAATTAGTTATCACTCATTTTGAACAACCTGGTTTCTGTAAGAGTTATGTAGTTTTTTCCTGAACCTCTATATACTAATTAGCTTACTACTTTTTCATCATACTAAATATATATCATTTACTTTGTATATCTACTTACTAACTGTGAAAATTTTTAGTTTTGCAAAAAAAATTCTTCAAATTCTGATGATGGAACAGGCTTTCCAAGATAATATCCCTGAATTTGCTCACAACCCAAATTAGTGAGCAAATCGAACTGTTCCTTGGACTCGACCCCTTCGGCAATAGTTCTTATACCGATGGATTTGGCTAAAAGAACAGTGAATTTTATTATATGTAAATCATAATAATCTGTTGTTATAGCATCAACCAATTCTTTGGCAATCTTGATTCTGTCAAAAGGGAATAACTTTAGACAACTTAATGAAGAATACCCTGTTCCAAAATCATCAATAGAAATTGATGCACCTACATCTTTAAGCTTACTAGAAACATCCGACATTGGGTATTTTTCTTCCATTGCTATACCTTCTGTTATTTCAACATCCACCCAATCAGGACTCGCAGAGCACTTCTTCATGAACAATTGAAGCTCCTTTATGAAATTAGTTTGAAATAATTGCTTAGGTGAAACATTGATTGCCATTTTTAAATCTAAGCCATATTTCTTATTCCAAGTGACAATCTGGCTAATTGCCTTTTTCATTACCCAATCACCGATCCGTATGATATCATCCGTTTCTTCAGCAATTGGTATAAATTCACCAGGTGGTATAAATCCTTTTTTAGGATTGTTCCAACGTAGTAAAGCTTCCATACCAATGAGCTTTTTATCTGGAATACTAAATTGTGGCTGAAAGAACAAGATAAATTCCTTATCAAATTCAACCTTTTTAAGAAGAATTTCGATTTTATTTTTTCTTTGAATTGTATCATTAATCTTCTGGTTAAATGACACAAACCTATTATATCCACGTTTTTTCCCCTGATACATGGCCATATCAGCGTTTTTTAATAACTCATTTGCATTTTGGGCATCCAAGGGATAAATTGATATTCCTACGGTTATGGTAAGATAGAATGAATGCCCTTCGATTTCAATATTTTTGCTACAACCATCAATAATCTGCTGAGCAATTTTTTCAATTTCATCATAATCATGGCTTGTATGAAAGGCAAAAACAAACTCATCCCCACCAAGGCGTGCCAAAAACCCATTTTTATTATTTAATGCTTCCAATCGTCTTGATACCTCAATTAAAATCTGGTCGCCCACAGCATGACCGTAGGTATCATTGATTATTTTAAAACGGTCTAAATCAACAAACAAAAGTGCAAGTGTTTCATTAGGAGCAATTTTGGTAAGCTCTTTGTCAAGTGCATTCATTAAATAACGCCTATTGTAAAGATTTGTGAGCGTATCATGATTGGAAAGGTAAATCAACTGCTTGTTTTTTTCCACCAGCTCTTTTGTGCGTTCTGCAATACGATTCTCAAGTTCCATGTTGAGTTTGCATTCTTTTTTTAATAACTCTTCGTTCTTAATAGACGTCTGAACATACCCAGTAGCACTAAGATAGACGAGGTTAATAAAGAAAAAATCAATCAAGCCTATTATGTCCACACCTTTGAAAATGATGACTAAGGCAGGTCCCACTAATACATACATTGCTTTATAATGAACACTAATGATGTAATAATTATAATCCTTAATTTCTAAAGGTTTATTACAATTCCTTTGTAAAGTTGCTCCCATAGCAATAACAAGTAATGAAGCTATATAAACAGCATCAACTATAGAATTAGGGATATACATATTATTAATATCAAGGTATACCCAATAAAGATCTATAAAAGTATACATCAACATTCCTGATGTAACAATGCATATGGGCATGGAAATCTTATCATTCTTAGTAGAAATATACCCAGTGGCTACGCCTATAAATATGACAACATCAACAAAAATAATTAAGACAATTTTCCATCCGTTACCGTTTATTATATCTAATAGCTTAAAACTTTTATCGAAAAAGAAAATCCACATAAGTAGCAATGTAGAAACAGATATCACACTGTAATCCAATATCAGCTGAATTGTGTTCCATTTTTTAAATTTATACACTGCATAAATAAAGATTGTAGCAAAAAGAAAACCATTTGTACCAAAATAAAAAAGTGAGATCAAATCATTGTTATTGGCATTTTGGCCAAATACCCAATAACAGAC
Source organism: Clostridium sp. (assembly GCA_032077725.1). GTDB lineage: Bacteria > Bacillota > Clostridia > Clostridiales > Clostridiaceae > Clostridium_J. The sequence continues at coordinate 3,775 of DAMAVY010000329.1, forward strand.
AAACCACAAAGTGTCACCTATAGCCCATGAGAGGCATGCAAGACTTATAACTATCCAAATTTTCTCTATATTTTGAGTCCTGTCAGATTTCAAATATGTGTTTAGCGTTATCCCAAACGCTAATAAGCCTCCTATTGGTGCTAAAATATCTCCCCAAAATTTAGATTGTAAAACAGTGGCTATGAAGTAAAAAATAAAGTAGATTCCAAGAATCAACAATATCCTAATGAATTTTTTGTTCTTCATTCCATCCCTCTTTTCATAAATATGTCATGTCATTAGTATCGATTCAACACGTTAATTTATTAATAGGTGTTTTAATCAGGACCACCCGTAAAACGGGTGGTTTGATCTAGCCCTATAAGGGCATATTA
>DAMAVY010000330.1:0-4146 GCA_032077725.1 Clostridium sp.
AGATGTACCTGCAGTTACTCTCAACTATGGAAATTTCATTCAAAATGTTATTGATTTCTTAATAGTTTCATTTTCCATTTTCATATTTGTTAAGTTAATAAATAAACTTAAAAGAGAAAAGGTAGTTGAAGTGGTTGTGGAAGAAACAGTAGAAATAGAACCAGCTGAAGAAGTTTTACTACTTCAGGAAATTAGGGATTTATTAAAAAACAAAGAAGCATAAGGAACGCATAAAAGGTAGTATGTTGCAATGCTGGAAAGTGTTAATTAAAGATAAATTTATATTATGTATTTGTGGTTGACGGAAAGGGACATGCTGATCACGAATATACTTAAAAATGAGTTTATATTAAACTCTAACATAATAGTAAAAACCACTGACATTTAAAGTTGGTGGTTTTATTCATTTTCTATGATTGTTTTAGAGCTATATACCTTAACAAAATTGCTTATTTATAGTACTTATAAATAAAAATATGATTTATACATAAACTAATAACGGTCGTATACATATATTAGTTTATGTATAAATTTTTTTAGTAATTAACCATGGTATCTTTTAGTATACTATATATGAAAAAAGTGTCTACTTGTTAAAAAAAAACAATGTTCCTATAATTATATTAAGGTTAATAAATTGTTTTTAAATTTGAGTAAAGCATAGAAAAACATTAGGAGGAGTTAAAAATGAGTAAAGTTTTATATATTAAAGCAAATGCTAAATCAGAGGAATTATCAAGAACCTATAAAGTTTCTGAAAGCTTTATAGAAGCATATAAGAAAAGTAACCCAGAGGACGAAATTATAACATTAGACTTATATAAAGAAGGTATCGGTTTTTTGCCACAAGGCCAACTTAATGAACTTCATACACCCAAGGTAGGCGAAGGTAAGAATCATCCAATACTTAAATATGCATATCAATTCCTTGAAGCAGACAAGTATATTGTTGCAGCACCATTCTGGAATTTAAGTATCCCAGCTATTTTAAAGGCATATATTGACTATATATGTGTTACAGGAATTACATTTAAATATACAGCAAATGGTCCAGTAGGATTATGTGCTGGCAAAAAAGCAGTGCATATTGTTGGTAGAGGTGGTAGTTACTCTGAGAGTCCATTTAATCAATTTGAAATGGGAGATAGATATTTAAGAACTATATTTGGATTTTTAGGAATTACAGATTTCACAACTATAGCAGCTGAAGGCTTAGACGTTAGTGGAATAGACGTTAATGCAGTTGTTAATAACGTTATTAAAGAAGCACAAGAAGCAGCAAAGAATTTTTAATAGATAGAGATTGCTGCTTTCAAATGGAGTATTACTTCACCGGAAGATTACTAACAGAGTGCGATGGGAGTATTAGGGCGGGTAGTCATCGGATGAATTTAATAAGGTAATAAAATAAACAACTCCTTCGTTAATGGATATTATCTATATCCATTAACGAAGGAGTTTATTGTTGATTAATTATTCTAAAATCTAATATTAAATAATACCCTTACTTTGACTATAACCTACACTTAAAAGTACATAAATAAAAAAATTGTAGAATAAAAAGTATAAATAGTGGATATATTAATATTTACATTGAACAAATGTTCGAGTATAATTGAAAGTGTTATAAATATGGAAAGGGTATGTATTAAATGGATAATGATGACAAAAGAATTATTTTTCATATAGATGTTAATTCTGCATATTTATCTTGGCAAGCAGTAGATATGCTTCAGCATGGTTCAACCTTAGATATAAGGGAAGTGCCGTCAGTGGTTGGTGGAGATCCTCAAAGTAGGCATGGAATTGTACTAGCTAAGTCACTACCTGCAAAGAAATATAAGATACAGACTGGGGAGTCCATTTTTACTGCTAGGCAAAAGTGTACTGATCTTTTAATAGTTCCACCTCACTATGACTTATATATTAGATGCAGCAATGCCATGGTGAAAATTTTAGAAGAGTATACTCCAGTTATCCAACGATTTAGTGTAGATGAATGTTTTTTAGACTTTACTAATATGAGTCATCTTTACCCTGATTATTTAGAATTAGCCCATGAAATTAGCCAAAGAATTAAATTAGATTTGGGTTTTACGGTGAATATAGGTATATCTAATTGTAAGTTACTCGCTAAGGTAGCTAGTGATTTTACTAAACCAGATAGAGTACATACCTTGTTTCCAAGTGAGATAAAAGATAAAATGTGGCCTTTACCTGTGGAAGATTTATTTATGGTGGGTAGGGCGACACTTCCTAAATTAAATAAATTAAATATATTTACCATTGGAGATTTGGCAAATTATGATATAGACATCGTAAAGGAAAGATTAAAGAGCCATGGAATTATGATATGGAACTATGCTAACGGCATAGAAGATTCTGAAGTTAGAAAAAGTAGCCATATAGAAATGAAGGGTATAGGCAATAGTACAACCACTTCTTTTGATGTGGAAGACAAAGATAGTGCCCATAAAGTGTTGCTTTCATTATGTGAAACCGTGGCAATGAGGCTTCGGAATAGTGAAAATTGTTGTGGTTTAATTTCTGTAAGCATAAGAAATGCAAAATTTATAAGTTATAGTAGCCAAAAAAAACTACATTATTATACAGACTGTACACAAAATATTTATAATGAAGCAATTGAATTGTTTGATGATATGTGGGAGGGAGAACCCATAAGACATCTAGGTGTGTCCATTTCTGATTTATGTACTAATGAGTTTCATCAAGTTACTTTATTTGAAAGCAAAAATACAGATAAAAATAAAGCTATAGATAAAGCAGTAGATAAAATAAGACAGCGGTATGGATCTACTTCTGTTATAAGAGCCTCGTTTTTGCACTCAGGTATAAAACCTCTTTCAGGAGGTATAGGTGAAGAAAGTTATCCAGTAATGAGTAGCATTTTATAATGATTAACAAGTGTAACTTGGATTGCGATATAGAGGTACATAATTAGCTAGATGAAATAATATAAATGATTAGTAGTATTTTTAAGGATGTGGATTATATGAAGGTGGTTGCTAGGCCAATAGAAGTTATTGCATGGTTTACTAAAGAAGGTGTTCCTATGCCGGTAAGATTTAGAGTCCAAGATGAAGATGAAAATCAAGTAATTAAAATTAATAAAATTATTACTAAGGATAGAGAAAAATTAGCAGGAAATGAAATGATGAGTTTTACATGTGAGAGTATAATTAACGGTGCTCAAAAAATTTATGAACTTAAATATGAACTAAGAACCTGTAAATGGATACTGTTCAAAATATAAATAATTAAAATTTCAAATATTTTTAGATATTCAAAACGTTGAAGTAAATTTTAATTATATTAAAAAATACAAAAATAAAACATGCCCTAAAATTTTAATTATTGCTTTTTATACATTCAAGTTATATTTTGTATTAAAATAATAAATTAAGGATACTTGTGTCAAGTGAGGATTAATGCTATAATTTACCTATGAATATGTGACAAATAAATATACATAATATGGAAAGCATAAAGAACATATAACAGACATAGGGAGAGTGCACTATGGCAATAAATAATATAGATTATAAACTTGAGTATGAGGAATTAGTTGAGATATATCCATATGTTCGATATGCGATAAGAGATCCATTGACTGGTCTATACAATCGTGGTAATTTCTTAAAAAAAATTGATAGGTATGCTGAAAAATGCCAAAATAATAATGAAAAATTTGCAGTTATTTTTATAGGACTAGAAGGCCTGAAAGGGATAAATGATTCTCTTGGCCATCTTATGGGAGATAGATTATTAATTGAAATTTCTAAGAGACTAACACTTTTAATGAAAGGCAATCAGGTATTATCAAGATTTAGTGGTGGTAGAATTGGGATACTATGGAAATCCATGGCTGAAGATGATGATGTTAATGCTTTTGCAAAGACTTTACTTGAACAAATAAGACGTCCTTTTATTATTGAAAGTACAACTCTAAATATCAGCGCGAGCATAGGAATAAGCATGTTCCCTAAAAATGGAGTAGATACGCAAAGTTTAATTAGATATGCTGATATTGCAATGTTTAAAGCAAAAGACCAAGCTGATGATAAAATATGTTTCTTTTCTAAGGAAATGGCTAATGAAATTGAGATGAAATTTTCATTAACAAAT
>DAMAVY010000331.1:0-4142 GCA_032077725.1 Clostridium sp.
CCATCAGTTTTGTATATTATATTATCAATGTCTACAGTATTACCGCCAATATTTAAGGTAATTCCATCTTGAAAATTCATCTCCATCTTTATATTACTAATGGCATAGGATTCTAAAATTTCTGTAGCTATATTCTGAAATACACTATCAATAGCTCCATTGTCCGATGCAAAGAAGTTACTGCCTGTACCCCCCATGGATTGATGAATTTGCTTTAGTGTTTGGATGTCTTTGCTATTCTCATCTCCCAAACCATAGCCAATGGAAAATACATTATTAGCCGTTTCCTTTACAAGATTCCCTATAGTAGTTGCATATGAAACTGCATAACTATCAAGTCCACTACCTTTTCCAGCAAAATTGGGACTTGTATTATCTATAGAAGTATAATAGTCTGTGTTACTTGGATTCACAGAATAAAACGTTGGAAGTCCATCGGACATTAAAACTACTGTTTTATTAGCATTAGAATCTCCATTTTCAAGCATATATTCTGCTTTTCTTAGGCCTTCTCCAGTATTAGTTCCTCCTAGTGCCTCAAGTCCATCTATCATAGATGTAAGCCTTGTATCATCAATGCCTATAAAATCATCTCCGATAGAAGTATAATTGGGAATGTCATGCCTACCATTATTATCTAAGTTTTTAACTGTTCTATAAGGATTGCTCTCATCCTTGCAATTTGGATTTATTGTAGCATCAGTTGAAAAAGCAACAATACCTATCTTTAAATTAGGAACATCCTTCATTGTATTCACAAAGTTTTTAGCCGCCTTCTGAAGTTGTGCTATTTTTGTAGACCCAGGTGCATTGTGATCTCCAGATTTTCCATGTTCTATACAATAATCATAAACCCAGCTGTGATAATCATTATTAGAACAATAATCAGGATGATATCCATACCAATACCATGTATTATGGGTTGTACAATACCAGTATTTATTCCCTCTATCCCATTTTCTATATTCCCAACTACATTCTTCGTCAATACACTCGCTACTATTATGCGTTGTGCAATACTTTTCAACTCTTTCATTAGTACAAGGCGCTGAAACTGCATCTTTCATACTCCCAGACACATCTAGCACTAGTACTATTTCCTTAGCTGGTACTTCTGCTTCAAAAGGTTTTGGAGTAACTCTTCCACTTACAACAATATCCTCTCCTACCTTAGGATCTTTGGGGGACATAGATGTTATCTCTACATCAATAGCTGGTTTATAAGCCACGTCAGCATTTGCCCTAGACGCGGAAGTCAACACAATTACACCAGTCATAGATATAACAAGAATCATGGATATTATGAACTTATAATTAAATGCTTTTTTCACCATATTTACCTCCTCCCCTTGGTTATTTGAGCTTACTTTAGGTGACTATTTCTAAATAAGAAGCTTTCTTCCACGGAATAAGAAATTTCTTCTTCTTTTAACGTTAACTTTACAACTATATTCTTAGAATTATCTCCTGAAACCTCTAGACTTTCTATATGTGAGCCCAGTTGTTTCCTTGTAATATCTTCTGTGTCCAGATAAATATTATTTCCTTCAATACTAAAGATAGCACCATCCTCATTTATTACACCAGAGTCAGAAACTGTTGAGAAAGTTATTGTATTTGGTGTATTATCTATGTTTTCATCAAACTTTACTTTAGTAGCTGCCATAGCATATCCTGAGATCTTGTCCATAATTACCTTAGATTCATATTGGAGATCCGACTTTATCTCTACTTCATCTAACTTTCTCTCATTAGAAAAGAAAAATGAAAATACAAAGGAAGAAATTATGGTCAAAAGTCCAAGTGCTATAATTAATTCTATTAATGTAACTCCTCTTTTTTTCTTGTATAAATTCATAGTTTATTTCCCCTATAATTTATTTTTCTAGTGTCCATTTTTCCTTTGTAATTAAATCTGTGGATGTTATAAGTCTTTCTGTTTCAAGGTATTTTCCTTTACTAAATATAAGATCTAAAACTCCACTATTAGCTTCATTATTTAACTCATCTATAGTAAGCAATGCATCTAGTCCTAGAGTCCCGCTGGGGTTATTCAAGGTTATATCCTTAAGAGCATAAATTCCTCCATTATATCCTTTTGAGCTATTATAATTAACTTTTCCCTCTGTAACTATTACATACTTATATTTGCTATCATATGAAATATCACCATTTTGAGTAGACGCTCCATTTTTATCTTTTATAACTATTTTATTGTTATCTACATTGACCACATTATCTTCTACATCATTTAAAATAACCTTTATATCCCCTAGGTCAATAATATTTCCTCTTTGAGATATTAATGTGCTTACACTGTTAAAGTTAACTTCACTGCTAACCGTTGTCTTTGCCATGCCATGTTTAAAGTCTTCATCTATAATTCCGTCTACATCTGTTCCCTCTGTATATGATTTATTTTTATCCATATAATATACAGATTCTACAAAATCTCTTTTGAATTCTTTTAGTTTTTCTTGTACAGTAGTGCTAAGAATTCCTTTTGAGGCTTTAACTTCATTATTTGAGATAAATGCTGCCGCAGTATAAGTTTCAAATGGAAGTGAAATTGCTGAAGTTCTTAGTTTTGCACCCTTACTATAATTAACAAACTGGTCTTCTTTGTCCTTTAGACTTAAGGCTTCACCCTTTTCATTCTTAGTTAATAGTACCAAAGGATCTAAATACTCATATTGTCCACTATTATAACTGCCTTCAGCGGGCTGAGAATACGCCTTATAGTTTCCTTTAAGGGATACAGATTCTCCTGTTTGATAAGGTGCATCTTTAGTTTTTATATAAGCTGCACCCATAATATAAGCGCTTTCATTAATGTTTACATGACCCGTATTCACATCGCCTTTACTTCCAGGCCAAGTCATAGAATTTATGATTATTGAACTTGATTCTCTAGCCGCTTTTTCATTATTTATACCAGAGGTAATGTTAAGGTCATTAAAACCATAAAAGTTTTTTATGTCTACCTTTGCATCACTAGATCCAATAACTAAATCATTTGCCAAAAATACATTGGCTTTATCACCATTTAACTTTATTCCACTACTCTCATCAGCTTTATTTAGGTTCCCTAAAAAAATGTTTTCAGCAAAGGCATTATTAACTACATTACTATCACTTGAATTAAAGTTAACTTCTCCTCCATCCACAGTAATGTTTGAAGCAGTATTAACTTGTCCTAAAAAATCTACATTAGTATTAGCTATCTCTATGCCACCACTATACTTTTCAGTAGTTGGATTTTCTCCGATCTTATCACTTCTAGTTCCCTGCACCCAAATATCACCTTGAATTTTCATAGAACTTTTAATTCCAGCATTATTTTCAATGACTAAATTTTCATCTGTTGCTAAGGAATAGTTTATAACCTTTGAAGCTTCACCATCTGCTTTATCAAGGGTTAAATAATCCTCAGGTATGGATAAATCATAAGAAACACTAACTTTTCTTTCCTTACCACTTGCATCCTTATAGGTTGAAGTTAATTTAACCTTCTTATTATTAATAACACCTGGAGTTTCTTTTCCATCCTTCACTATGAATATGGAAGTGTTTGAAGCTTCATTTTCAGTTAACTCACACACTATTGTAGCCTTCATGCCATTAACTTCATATTCTCCTGACACCTGCTTTTCTAAGTCATCTGTTTCTACCCCATTAATATTACCTAATATATAGTCATTAAAATATATCTTAAAGATATTGTTTTTATCTTTTATTGAGATCATTTTATTTTCATCATTTGTACCAGGTTCTGCTGCCTCTTTAGCCGACTCTAATGCCTCACCAACCACAGTATTCATTTTTGTATAAGCCAAATCAATTCCAGATTCAGCAGAGTAGAGATTCTTAACCCTATTATTCTCTTCAACTCTTAACTTATAGCTTCCATAAGTTGCTCCTATCATAGCTATTCCTAAGGTTGACAGTATTCCAAATATGATTATTACAAGTAGCATAGATGAACCTTTAGTTTTTCTTTTTTTCATCGTCTCCCCCTCTTTATTATCCTATACTAATATTGCCTACCTCATAAAAACTTACTTTACCATATCAAAAGTCATAGTTTCAATTACCTCATTATTTTTCTTAGCTTTTATTTCTACAGAAAATAATTTGGAATT
>DAMAVY010000332.1:0-4142 GCA_032077725.1 Clostridium sp.
AATTTTATTATAGGAACAGCAACATTTGGAAGAGAGAATGCAGATTTGGAAAACATTATAGGTTATTTCGTGAATACTACAATAATTAGGACAACTATCCAAGAAGATGATACCTTCAAAGATTTAGTTTTAAGATCAAATAATATAATAATAAAATCTATAGAATATCAAAAATATCCTATAGAATTATTATTAGATGAATTACAAATACCTTATCCAGAAATAAATGTGTTCTTTAATTTGCTAAATACAGGGTATGTCCAAAATCAAATAATAGAAGATTCAACTTCATATCATCTTGAAAATACTCAAGGAACTAAATTCGATCTTACCATATATGCAAAGGAATATTCCAATGGTATTGAGATAATATGTACTTATTTTACAAAACTGTTTAGCAGGGAATTTATTGAATATATGATGAACAAATATGAAGAGTTATTAATAAATGCTAAAAGTAATCCTAATCAATTAATAAAGGATATTCTTAAATCTAATAAATCTAGGAGAAAATTTTAGATTTAAATATATACTAGCAGTCATTGAAAGGAAGAAAATATATGATAGTTAAAAAATTTATGGAGCAAGTGGAAGCGAATCCAAACAATATTGCTATTAAAACCAATTATAGAGCTGTAACTTATAAGGAATTAAATAATCATGCTAATTATATAGCTAGTGAGCTAATATCTGCTCATAATAATATATTAAAGAGTAAGTCTGTTGCAAATGTAGCTTTACTATTTGAACATGGAGAAGACATGATTATTGGAACTGTTGGAGCAATAAAAGCTAATTTAACATATGTACCTATTGAACCATCATATCCAATGGAAAGACTAAAATATATTGTTAATCATGGAGATGTAAAAATAATTTTAACAAATAGTAAAAATTTAGCTATGGCATTAACTTTAATTGCTCAATGTGATGAAGATATTAAGGCAATAAATGTAAATGATATTAAATATACAGATTCAGATTATGAATTAGATGAAATCAGTGAAAATAATGAAATAGCATATATTATGTATACATCAGGTTCAACAGGCAAACCTAAGGGAGTATATCAAAGCTATAACAATTTAATTCATTTTATAAATTGTTATACTAAAACCTTAGATATTACTAAGGATGATAGATTAACTTTATTTTCATCCTTATGCCATGATGCTTCTTTAATGGATATATATGTAGCCTTATTAAATGGGGCTACATTATACCCATTAAATTTAAAAGATGTAAATAACTTTACAGAAATTTATAGTTGGTTGCAATTAGAAAAAATAACAGTATGGCATTCCGTACCTACAGTATATAGATATTTAATAAAGGTTTTAACTGAAAAAGAAACGTTTAATGACTTACGTTATATTGTTTTAGGTGGAGAAGAAATTATAAATAATGATATTGAGATGTTTAAATTATATTTTAATAATACAAAGCTCATTAATCTTTATGGACAGACTGAATCATCGTTTAACTCTGCTAAAATATTTGAATTTGGAGATAATAACAGGAGTATAACATTAGGACATGCTGTAGATGAAACGGAATTAGTAGTTATTGATGAAAATAGGGAAGAAGCACCTCCTTTTAAAGTTGGAGAAATAGTAGTGATAAGCAAGTATATATCATTGGGATACTGGAAAGACAAGGAATTAACAGAAAAAACCTTTAAATTTGATACTTATGGTGAGAGCTTGTACTTTACTGGTGATTTAGGAAGAACATTAGAGAATGGAGAAATTGAGTTTATTGGTAGAAAGAATTCTGTTATTAAAATCAGGGGATATAGAGTGGATATTGGAGATATTGAAAGCAATTTACTAAAAAATCAAAATATAGAACAAGTTGCTGTTATAAATGCAAATAATTCTATTAAAGGTGAGGAAGATAGTTTAGTTGCATTCTTAGTATCTGCCAAGGATTTGAATATTGATGAAATACGAAGATTTATTTCAACTAAAGTACCGGAATATATGATTCCCAATAGATTTATTCAAATAGATAAACTTCCAACAACGCAAAGTGGAAAAACAGATAGAAAGTTTTTAATGAAAAATTTAGTTGATATAAATACTAAAAAGAAATATTTACCTCCAACAAATGAAACTGAAAAAAAATTAGTAGAAATATGGAGTGAAATATTATCCATTAGAAATATAAGTATAGATGATAACTTCTTTGAATTAGGTGGGCATTCATTAAAAGCAACTTTACTTATTAACAATATTCATAAAGAATTAAATATTGAGATAAAATTGAAAGATTTGTTTGAGCATCCTACAATAAAAAGCTTAAGTAAATGTATTGCAAATGGTAAGAAGAGTAAATATATAAAAATAGAAAGGTTGCAAGAAAAGGAATATTATAAGATATCATCAGCTCAAAAAAGAATATATATGCTTCAACAATTTAATAAAGATAGTATTGCGTATAATATTCCTATGGTGTTCGAGTTAGAAGGGAAAATTAACAAGAATAAGATGGAAGATACATTTAAGAGGTTAGTTTTAAGGCATGAAGCATTAAGAACTTATTTTGAAAACATTGAAGGAGAAATAGTACAAAAAATAGATAATTCTTATGAATTTAAGTTAATAGAGAAAAAAAGTAATGAAGATAATGAAATAGATAGTGTAATAAATAAATTTATAAGACCATATGAATTAGAAAAAGCTCCATTGTTTAGAATAGAGTTTGTAGAGGGAAAAGAAAAAGCCTATTTATTGATAGATATGCATCATATAATATCAGATGAATTTTCAATCCAAATACTAATAAAGGAATTTAAAATATTATATAACAGCGAAGATTTGGAGCCTTTAAAACTTCAATATAAGGATTTTGCAGCATGGCAAAATGATTTTTTAAAGTCTGAGGAAATTAAGAAGCAAGAGGAGTATTGGATTAATAAGTTTAGTGTTGAAGTACCAGTATTAAATTTACCATATGATTATGAAAGACCTGTTATTAAAAGCTTTGAGGGAAATATCATAAGTTTTGAAGTAAATAAAGAAATTACAGAGGTTCTAAGAAATCTTGCAAAAGAAACAGGAACTACAATGCATATGGTATTATTGTCGGTGTTTAATATATTATTATCTAAATATAGTGGACAAGACGATATAGTAATAGGTATTCCTGTAGCTGGAAGATTGCATGCAGATCTTCAAAATATAATGGGTATGTTTGTAAATACTTTAGCTTTAAGAAATAATCTTAGTAAAGACAAAAGTTATATAGAATTCTTAAAAGAAGTAAAGGAAAATCTACTTAATTCATATGAAAATCAAAGCTATCAGTTTGAAGAATTAATTAATAAAATTAATATTAAGAGAGATATAAGTAGAAATCCGTTGTTTGATGTTGTATTTAATATGTTAAATGTAGATTTTCATAACGATTTAGAGTTAGATGATCTTATATTAAAACAACATCGTAGAAATAATAAAGTATCAAAATTTGATTTGACATTTTATTTTATGGAAGTTGACAATAGGTTAGAATTTAGGGTGGAGTATTGTACAAAGATATTTAAAGAAGAGACTATAACTAGAATGTGTGAACATTTTATAGAATTATGCAAAAATATATGTAAGAATAGTAAAAATAAAATATCTGACATAAAAATGTTAACGGAAAAAGAAGAAAATAAATTGCTATATGAATTTAATAATACAAAGATTAATTATCCTAAAGATAAGACAATATACGAGCTATTTGAATATCAAGTAGAGAAAACACCAGATAATATTGCAGTAGTATTTGAAGATAAAAAGTTAACATATAAAGAGTTGAATGAAAAAGCAAATTGCATAGCAAGAGTATTAAGAAATAGAGGTGTTAAGGCTGATTCTATAATAGGAATTATGGTAGAAAGATCCTTAGAAATGATAATAGGGATAATGGGAGTATTAAAGTCTGGAGGTGCATATTTACCTATAGACCCAAACTATCCAGAGGAAAGAATAGAATATATGTTAAGTGATAGTAATAGCAAAATGTTATTAAGCACCGCAAATATATTAAGAGCAAAAGAGTTAGATTTTAGTGGTCAAGTTATAGATATATCTAATGCAGAGATATTTAAGGTAGATTCAGCTAATTCTAATTTAGAAAAAATAAATAATTCAAGG
>DAMAVY010000333.1:0-4141 GCA_032077725.1 Clostridium sp.
CATTTCAAAGAAATATATAAGTTCTCCCATTATGCTCGGAGTTAAGGCTTTTGTATTTATAAAAATGTTAGGAACCCCGCCTTCAGTATGTGCAAGGGCTGTTCCCTCCATAGCCTTCTTATTTACGAAATCTATAGTTTTACCCGCTAAGAAATTAAGCCCATCTACATTTTCCTTACTTTCTGGTATTGAAAGCTCTACGGGTGGAGTTTCTACATTGATTACAGTTTCAAATATATTTCTCATTCCATCTTGAATATATTGTCCCATGGAATGCAGGTCTGTGGAGAAGTTAACGGATGCAGGGAATATTCCCTTTCCATCCTTACCTTGACTCTCACCAAATAATTGTTTAAACCACTCTCCAAAATATTGAAGACAAGGTTCATAGTTAACTAAGATCTCCGTAGTTTTTCCCATTTCATATAAAAGATGTCTTATAGCTGCATACTTATAACAGATGTTTTTATTCACATCGCCTTCAGCATAATTCTCTCTACCTAGCTTTGCACCTTCTAATAATTCATCTATATTTATTCCTGCTACAGCTATTGGAAGTAATCCTACAGGTGTTAATACAGAAAATCTTCCTCCTATATCATCAGGAATTACAAAGGTTTCATAACCTTCTTCATCTGCAAGCTTCTTAAGAGCTCCCTTAGCTTTATCTGTAGTTATGAAAATTCTATTTTTAGCACCTTCTTTGCCATATCTCTCTTCAAGAACTTCTTTAAAAATTCTAAAAGCAATGGCAGGTTCTGTAGTAGTCCCTGATTTAGATATAACATTTATAGAAAAATCTTTTCCATCTACAATGGAAAGAAGCTGTGATAAATATGCAGAACTGATATTGTTTCCTGCAAAATAAACAGCTGGAACCCCTCTGTTTCCACCGGTGAGGTTATTAAAGAAATTTCCTGTTAATGCTTCAATGACAGCTCTAGCGCCAAGATATGATCCCCCAATTCCTATAACTATAAGAATTTTTGAATTTTCTTGTATGGCTTTAGCTGCTTCCTTTACTCTATTAAATTCATCTTTATCATAATTTATCGGCAAATCCAGCCAACCTAAAAATTCATTTCCAGCTCCACTTCTACTATGTAAAGTATTATGTGCCGCAGTTATCATAGGCTTTAAATTATTTATCTGATTCTCAGTTATAGTACTTTGAAGATTTCTAAGATTTAAATTTATAGACTTTTCCATTGCTCTAGCCTCCATTTTCTAATTTAGTCTCATATTCCTCTTATGTGAGTATACAATATTTTGTAAATTATTTCAAACTTCATTAAAACTCCATATAATCTGTGAATTATTGAGCTTGCTACAAGATTATCCTCCTGAATTCATTACGCTCTACACTTAAATCACAAACTTATGAGTATTATCTTCAATAATAGCTTATTATATACTATATAATTTTCAATCTCACTTAAGTTTTACTTAATGAAATATAAATTAAGCACTCTAAATAATTTGACAATTCCGTAGAAATTCTCTAAAATCAATATAGAGTGCTATTGTATAGTCTGAGACACTTAATAATCACAACTTAATAAGGAGAGGTATCGAAGTGGTCATAACGATGCTGACTCGAAATCAGTTTGAGAGCAATCTCACGCGGGTTGGAATCCCGCCCCCTCCGCCAATGAGCCCTTAAAAGCAAGATGTTTTTAAGGGTTTTTTCTTATGGAAAACTAGCAAATATCCATGAAAAAGCGTGATAACACCCAAAATGTTATCACGCTTTTAATTAACCCTATACTATTTTTACATTCAACTCTTTCAAAGTTTCAACAACAAATTCTCTACTTTCTCTTGTCTCCACCATTAAATACTTGATATCCTCTTCATTTGCGGTAGTTGCGTTAACATGCTGTACTGACTTTTTAATATGGGACTTTCTAATTTTCGCCATATCAAAATATTTTGTCTTTATTTGTGATGGATGTTCAGGAAGAATAATGTTCACTCCTGGAACATCTTCTTTAGGATTACCGAATTTTACTTCTACACCGTTTTGTTTTGCAAAAGAAAGTTGAGCTAGTGGATGCTTTCCTGCACCAGTATATTCAGTTTCTTGAACTATAATAATTTGATCCTCATCTAATTCTTGAGCAAGTGCAAAGGCAGCAGTTAAAGATGTATTACCAGCAGGTCCTCTTTCCATTCCTTCAAGAACTGAAAGTGCTTCTGTCATATAAAATACTTCTCCTTGCTGAACAATTAAATACTCTTCCATATATCTTAGTGGCCTTGCTGCACTTCTTGGAACATCTGAATGGTCAGGATCTGTAGCATAAGGAACACCAAAACCAGTATGACCAGTTGTAAATGACTTCTTATTAAACGCTTCATCCGATGCCATTGAAAGCCCTGATAAATCAACGCTAGCTCCATAAACTTTAGTATTTATAGCTCCAGCTCTTAGTAGTCCTCTTGCAGTTCCTGTAAGATTTCCACCACCAGCATTAGTTGCAATAACATAGTCTGGATCTTTTCCAGTTAACTCTCTACATTGTTTTGCTATCTCACAGCCTAAGGTTTCAACACCATAGATTGCTAAGGTTGAATATAGCGAAGCATTAAAGTAGTTTGTATCTTCTAGTATTCTTAAAAATGTATAATGCAGTTCTGGTCCAACAGTTAATTGAATTACTTCAGCACCTAAGCACTCACATTTTCTTTGTTTTTCTAATATTTCAGGCTGACCTACTTTTTTTGAATCATAACATTCTTGAATAATAATATTCTTAAGGTTTCTCATTGCTCCTTGTGAAGCTGCTGCTGCACCATAGTTACCGCTTGTTGCTGCAATTAAACCCTTATACCCTAATTTCTTAGCTTGATGAGCTGATAAAAAAGCTCTTCTATCTTTAAAACTTCCAGATGGATTACATTGTTCATCCTTAACAAAAATTCTTGCGCCTTTTCCCTTCTTAGAAACTTTTCTTGCGAGAGCTGTTAAGTTTTTAAGTTCTAAAAGTGGAGTGTTTCCAACCCCTGACTCTCTTTCTATTTTAAGGACCTCTTCGAAGGTGTAACCGTTGTCATTCATCATCCTATCGTAGTCAAATGCAATACTGCCAGATTCATATATAGAATAATCCACACCAGTAGCATTCTTTATAATTTCATTACTTCTTCCAGTAACTGCTTCATAACTATTATCTTTTACCATTAGTTTTCACCTTCCTGCATAATGTTTTTTAATTGCTTTTCAATTTGCAAAAGTTCAGGTACGAACTCTTCTCCAAAGCCATAAGTGTATCTTGGATTTATTTCTACTAATGTTCCTGTAGTTTTTCTGCCAGTTACCGTTGTCACTGTTACAATATCCCCAATTTTAGCATCTTCTTCTAAAAAACCCTTCACCCAAAGTTCTAGTGGAACTTTTTTTGTGTCCTCAGGTATTTTGCTTGTTCTTTCTTCAGGTTTTAATACTATATTATGTATTTGAACCCAATCTCCCTTTTTACCTAACATTTTCATTCACACCCCTCAATTTAATTACATTACAATATATATTATATCAATTATTACACCAAAAAGATTGAATTTTTTATATATTATAACAATTATTGTACTAAAAGAATTAAAAAAATTTGAATTTTATTCATAGGTTTCATCAAATCGTAAAGGAACGCAATCAAAAATGACTCTAGGAAATCTCTTTCCTAGAGCCATTTTGTTTGGGTATAATTTTTTTGGGTTTTATTTTATCAGAAGTTTTTTCACTTGGGTGTTTTTTTTTGACGTAAATTTATTTAAACATGTAAACATGAATAAATACTTTGTTTATTCCCATTCAATAGTTGAAGGTGGCTTTGAAGTTATATCATAAACAATTCTGTTTACTCCTTCAACTTCATTAACAATCCTTCTTGATACCTTATCAAGTACATCATAAGGTATTCTTGCCCAATCTGATGTCATTCCGTCAGAAGAAGTAAC
The DNA here is from genome assembly GCA_032077725.1 of Clostridium sp. Classification (GTDB taxonomy): domain Bacteria; phylum Bacillota; class Clostridia; order Clostridiales; family Clostridiaceae; genus Clostridium_J. The sequence continues at coordinate 3,958 of DAMAVY010000333.1, forward strand.
GCCTCTTAGAGCTACTGTATGGCTGTATGTTCTTTCATCACCCATAACTCCTACTGATCTTATATTAGGTAAACAAGCGAAGTATTGCCAAATTTCACTTTCAAGGCCAGCATTTGCAACCTCTTCTCTGAATATAGCATCCGCTTCTCTTACTATGTGCAGTTTTTCTTCTGTAATCTCTCCA
>DAMAVY010000334.1:0-4138 GCA_032077725.1 Clostridium sp.
TAAAACGCCAGTAAATCCTTCCAAAACAAAAAAAAGTAGGATTTCCTTCTTGCCCTTGCTTAGCTCATCTTTTACTATGTCGTAGTTATTAAAACGTTAAGTTTCATATTTTACACTGTACATTATTTTTCAATTTTATTCAAATTATGGATATTGCATTTGAAAGTCTTTACTTACAATTCCACCATCAGCTGTTATAGAAATTAATACCCTTGTTTTTGTGGCATTGATGCTAGTACATAAATGGATAACATTAAAATAATACTTAGACTTTTTATTAATGGAACAAGTGCTTTATATGCCATAAAAAAACTGACCTCCTATATGTTAGAATTTTAGGTCTAACGTATGGGGGTCAGTTCATCAATCAGCTTTTCAAGGGTTTTATTATATAGATTAGGATTATTGAAATCTAATAATATCTACTTACTTATTCAATGGATACAACTTATATTTGATATCTATGCATTCTATGTATTAGATAAAGTTTATATGGAAATTAGTATAATTATAGATTATTCAAAAATAACTATGCCTATAATTATCAATAATTTCTAATTCTATGCTCTTAGACAGGAACCACCATGCAATTGTTCATAAAAGGTTGTTTGCATGAGAGATGACAAATCAACAGATACATTACAAAAGTAAGCATAATAGAAAAATTTTTTAGTGTTCAGTGATACACTGCCTGTCCAGGTCTCATTTTGTGATGCCTGTCTAAAAGTACATTATATTCATAATATCACATTATTTTCTATATGTCTACTATTTTTTACAAGTTTTGTTTTATATTGTTTATATAGTATATAATTATTAGCTTGACTAATAATGGGCATATTTCCATCAGGGGTACTAGGGAGAGGCTTGCCTCGAACTTGCTATTCGACATTATTCGGGTGGTACCTGATATCCAAGCGAGGACATGCAAGTGTTTGAGCTTGCTTCTACTGTCCTAGATTGCAATCTTTTATTTACAATCAACCTGATTTGTTTCTTATAATCTTTTAATTTCACTAATTGTTTCAGATTTAGGATGTTAACAGGTATCAAATGTATTTATAAAATTTCTAGTGGATAAGCCTTATACCGCTTATTATTTACCTTTAAATTATAGTAATCATCTAATTTATTTATTTCCATTGAATATTTGGACTTATTAAACAGTTTTCGATAGTCCAAATAAGACACCGCAACTTCATGCGGAATAATCTTTATTTCTGATATATTAAAATAACTTTGATACTTAATCTTAATTTCGAAGGACTTTTTAATAAACTCCTCTTTTTCCTCATCATTGAATAGGACCGAATAAGTATTAAAATATTTTAAATAAGTCCCTGTTTGCTTTAATACATATTTCAAATTCTTTCCACTATTACTATTATTAATTAACAATCTGTGTGCCTCTTTAAAGCTTGTAATAGCTGATTCTTTAATTGTTCTATTAGTATCAAGTTCCTTGTTTAATATAAGCCTTGCCTTATGCGTATTGTAGTGGAAGCTTATTACTTCCTAGCTTTGAAGTCATTACATCTCCTTTTAAAGCTTTTCCACCTTTAAGTGTAATTAATTTAACAGTTTCAATAAATACATCCCATGGTAAAAATGGCTGAGTAGCTAAGTTATCAACGTAAATTCCATCATCATTCATCTTTGCATTAAAAAATTTATCTGCTTTAATGAGAGGAATCTTAGCTGGATTCCCTTCTTCATTAAACTTTGTTCTTATTAATTCAATAATTTTATTTTCATCCATAATTATTAATACCTCACTATTATTCTTATTTATACTCTAAAAATACTTTTAAGTACTTATCTTTATATTCTAATTATTATACATATAGGCTGAACCTGTCCAGCTTTATGAATAATAAGAAACCAGTAAAAATATTCATTTTTAAAAAACACATTGAGTCAAATTTATCATATCTTTTTCAAATTTTATTAACATCTTCTGTATCACAGCCCATACTAATTAGAGTATATAACCATATTTAATAGACATTTTATTGTTATTCTTCACTACTTTTATTTCCTGTTTTCATACTACCAATTATACGGATAATGAGAAGTATAAATCTTCTTAGTTGTATCTATTTTGTCTCTTATAATATTCACTATTACTAAATATCACTGCTTTCTACAAGATGTATTCATTAATTATAATATCTATAAAACTGAATATGAACAGTAATCCTTATTTCCTTGACCCTATTTATTATAACTGAAAAAACATGCTCATTCGAGTCATATAATATTTAAACAAATCTTATCCCATTTATTTATCTAAAAGTTTTCAATACTCTTTTTGAACTCCTGAAAAGAAAACCCCGTAACATTTTTGTCTTGATTTAAATATTTGAATGCATTTGGATTTTGGAAAACCATTATTAGTTTGATGTCATTAACTTTTCTCAAGTCCTCACCAAAAACTTCAGTATATTCATCTATATGTTTTTTTACAATTTCAATAGCTTTATAGTGCTTTTTAACATTATTTTCTGCTTTTTTATACTCGCTAAGTAAAGTTCTTATGTTAGAAGAACCAATCATCCATGCTTTATATTCCAAAAAATATAGAACTCCATCTTTGAAATAGGCAATATCAATTTCTTCGGTAACTTTCGATACAAACAATGATTTGATTTTCTTATTTTTAACAGATGCCAAATGTAAAGACTTCCAAGCCTTTATTCCTTTGTTAGTAAGTGCTTCCATCAAGTCATCTATTAAATATTCATTATAGTGACTTTTTATATACTTTTGAACTTGTTTATTATTAGTAAAATTTTTACTTAGCATTCTTACTCCCAAAGTTTGTTCTGCTTGTAGCAATAAAGGAATGGTAGTTATTACTCTATCGTCCTTTGTTAATACTAAAGGAGTCCTAGATATCTTATTTGACATATCAAACAAATCGTTTGTAGCCTCCAAACATAAAGCTGAAAAAAAAGTATCTATACCTTTTTCTTCAATATTACATGTACCTTTAATATAATTCTTAAATACTTTAACAGGATATGTATTAATCTTTGTCATGGCCTTTTCATCTGACATTTGGTTAATTTTCATCAAACCTCTATTTAATTCAGATAAGTTATCAGGCGAAAACCCCTCACATTTTTTATACTTATCAAAAACACCATTAATAAGCTTTTCATTATAATCGAAACTAATTACCTCATCCATTAGCTGTATAAGTTTATCAGAAAGATTTCCATCTTCACTAACAAGTAGATTCTCTACAGATATAAAATTCCCTCTTTCATAGAGCAGAGCATTAGATTGCCTAAATAGTTCCATTTTATTAAGAACCATAACCTTTGAAAAAAGCGAAGATATATCACATGCCTCATATAAGCTATCATTTTTTTCATAATCACAAAGGTACAGCTTATAGACAATATTAAACAACATATCACATGCATATTTATGTTCTCCAACTATATAGCTTACTTTCTTCATTTCTCTTTTATCTAAACTTTCAACTGTATATAAGAGCAAGTTTATACCCTCATCATTATAATCTGCCTGCCACAGCTTTTCTTCAGTTTCAAATTTAAAACTTATAGATATAATCTGTGAGACAATCGAAAGTATACTTGATATTGAATAAAATGTATAAATCAAATCTTCTATATTACTCTTTTTTAGTTCATCCAAAAGCAGTGTAGCTGCTAAATCAATATTTTTTGTCAACAATTCAGCGGCTTCTTCCTGATTAAAAATATACTTTTTATCATTCCTATTATTTTCTTTACTAAGATTAGCTATGTTAATGCCCTTCTCAACTAAAATACTTGCTTGTTTAAATGTTGAAGATGTGAATTTTTGAAAAGCCTCATCCATATTAACTGTAAATTTATTGCCATTTTGAACAACCTTGTCAATTATTGGTTTATTCGCAAATTTTATCTGCTTTTTCAAAAGAGATTTATCTTTAGGATCAAGTAATACTTTGAATAATTTGGCCACATCCGTTACATTCGCCTTCTCTCTTAATATGCATTCATTAATAATCTCCCTTAATAATTTTTCAATATATTCATTGATATAAATTTCAATTTGTTTAGTATCCATAGTAAACTTCCTCTCATTTGTTATAAAAATTTACTTTTTCAATAGTATCGTAAAT
>DAMAVY010000335.1:0-4133 GCA_032077725.1 Clostridium sp.
TGCCACAAGGCTTTACAGTAACAACTGAAGCTTGTAATAAATACTATGATGACGGAAAAACCATTACAGAAGAAATCTTAGCAGAAATTAATGAAAAAATGGCAGAACTTGAAAAAATAAGTGGTAAAAAATTTGGAAGTTTAGAAAACCCTCTATTAGTTTCAGTAAGATCTGGTGCTAGAGCATCTATGCCTGGAATGATGGATACTATTTTAAATTTAGGCTTAAATGATGTAACTGTTGAAGTTATGGCTAAGAAAACAAATAACCCTAGATTTGCATATGATTCTTATAGAAGATTTATTCAAATGTTCTCAGATGTTGTTATGGAAGTTGAGAAGAGAAAATTTGAAAACATAATGGATGAAATGAAAGAAGCTAGAGGAGTAAAACAAGATACAGAATTAACTGCAGATGATTTAAAAGAATTAGTAGTTAAATTTAAAGCTTGTTACAAAGAAAATTTAGGAAAAGATTTTCCAAGTGATCCAAAAGAACAATTAATGGAATCTATAAAAGCAGTATTTAGATCATGGAATAATGCAAGAGCAATAATATATAGAAGAATGAACGATATTCCAGGAAGCTGGGGAACTGCTGTAAACGTTCAAGAAATGGTGTTTGGTAACAAAGGAAATACTTCTGGTACAGGAGTTGCTTTCTCAAGAAATCCATCAACAGGAGAAAAGAAAATATTTGCGGAATACTTAATGAATGCACAAGGTGAAGACGTTGTTGCTGGAATAAGAACACCTCAAACTATTGAGCAATTAGAAAAAGAAAACCCAACAGTTTACAATGAGTTTATGAATATAGTTAATACTTTAGAAAATCACTATAGAGACATGCAAGATATGGAGTTCACTATAGAGGACGGAAAGCTTTATTTCTTACAAACAAGAAACGGTAAGAGAACAGCTCAAGCTGCTCTTAAGATTGCAGTTGATTTAGTTGAAACAGGAATGTTAACTAAAGAAGAAGCAATTCTTAAAGTTGAACCAAAACAATTAGATACATTATTACATCCTGCTTTTGATGGTGCCGCTCTTAAAGCTGCAACTGTTATAGCTAAAGGACTTCCAGCTTCACCAGGCGCTGCATGTGGAAAGGTTTACTTCACTGCAGAAGATGCTAAGGTTGCTAACGAAAAAGGAGAAAAAGTAGTACTTGCTAGACTTGAAACTTCACCAGAAGATATAGAAGGTATGGTTGCTTCTGAAGGAATACTTACAGTAAGAGGCGGAATGACTTCTCATGCTGCTGTTGTTGCTAGAGGAATGGGAACTTGCTGTGTTGCTGGTTGTGGCGACATAAAAGTAAGCGAAAAAGCAAAAACTTTAGAAGCTGCAGGAGTGGTTTATCATGAAGGAGACTTCATCTCAATTGATGGAAGTACAGGAAATGTATATGCAGGACAAATTAAGACTGTTGATCCTGAAATAAGTGGATACTTTGGAATTTTCATGGCATGGGCTGATGAAATTAGAACTTTAAAAGTAAGAACTAATGCAGATACACCAAGAGATGCTGCTCAAGCAGTAAAATTTGGAGCTGAAGGAATAGGTCTTTGTAGAACAGAGCACATGTTCTTCGAAGGAGAAAGAATTATGGCTATTAGAGAAATGATAGTAGCTAAAGAAGAAACTTCAAGAAGAGCTGCCCTTGAAAAATTATTACCAATGCAAAAAGGAGATTTCATAGGAATTTATGAAGCTCTAGAAGAAAGACCAGCAACTATAAGATTCTTAGATCCACCACTACACGAATTCCTACCTCATGAAGATGATGAAATAGCTGAACTTGCAAAAGAATTAGGAATCACTTTTGCTGAATTAAAAGGTACAGTAGAATCTTTACATGAGTTCAACCCAATGATGGGACATAGAGGATGTAGACTAGCTGTTTCTTATCCAGAAATAGCAGAAATGCAAACTAGAGCAGTAATTGAAGCTGCTATAGATGTTAAAACTAGAAAAGGTTATGATATAGTACCAGAAATTATGATTCCTCTAGTTGGAGAAGTTAAAGAACTTAAATATGTTAAAAATATAGTTACAGAAACAGCTGATAAAGTAATAAAAGAAGCTGGAATAGACATGAAATACATGGTTGGAACTATGATAGAAATTCCAAGAGCAGCACTTACAGCTGACGAAATTGCTAAAGAAGCAGAATTCTTCTCTTTCGGAACAAATGACTTAACTCAAATGACATTTGGATTCTCAAGAGACGATGCTGGAAACTTCTTAAGACATTACTATGATAAGAGCATTTATGAATCAGATCCATTTGCAAGATTAGACCAAGTTGGTGTGGGTAAACTTGTTAAAATGGCAGCTGACTTAGGAAAATCTACTAGACCAAATATAAAACTTGGAATATGCGGAGAACACGGTGGAGATCCATCATCTATAGAATTCTGTCATAATGTAGGATTAAATTATGTATCCTGCTCACCATTCAGAGTTCCAGTTGCAAGACTTGCAGCAGCACAAGCTCAAGTTAAAAATCCAAGAAAATAATTAAGTTATTCAAAAAGAGGCTAGTTTATAGCCTCTTTTTTATTCTAATTAATTTAATGTTTAAAATTGTTCACTTTACAAACTTTTTGTTATATTATAAACATGTACGAAATACTTTCAATTTAGATTTTATAATTATAAAGTTAAAATTAACAGAGTTCTTGGCTTCAGAGGTCGTTTTTACTCCAACTGAAGCTTACTAACAGAGTTCTTAGTATCAGTATCATCGATACTTAGAAATCGTTGTCCTTTAGGGGAAATCGTTATCCAGGGACGTAGCCGCCCTTAACTCCCACTTGAAAAAGATGGGAGTCTTAGGGCGGGTAGTCATCGGATAAATATCTATAACAATATGGCTTGAAGGGGGTGAATTATATTAGATTAAAGTAGTATAAAAATAATCTAATATAAAATTATGGTTAACGAAGAAAAAATAAAAGAAGCAGTAAAAATGATAATAGAAGCTATTGGTGAGGATCCTACTAGAGAAGGACTCATTGAAACTCCAGATAGAATTGCAAGGATGTATACTGAGATCTTTTCAGGCATGGATGAGAATCCAGCACAACATTTAAATAAGACTTTTACTGTTAAAAATAATGATATTGTAATTGAAAAAGATATAAACTTTTATTCAATGTGCGAACATCATTTTTTGCCCTTCTTTGGTAAAGCGTTAATTGCATATATTCCAAATGGTAAGGTTGCAGGGCTTAGTAAGCTTGCACGAACTGTTGATGTGTTTGCTAAGAGGCCTCAGATTCAGGAAAAAATGACTGGAGATATTGCAGATGCATTAATGGAGCATTTAGATGCAAAAGGTGTTATGGTTATTATAGAAGCAGAACATTTATGCATGAATATGAGAGGTATAAAAAAGCCAGGATGCAAGACAATAACATCGGTGTCTAGAGGTATATTTAATGATGACAAGTCCCTAAAAGAGGAGGTATATAATTTAATTTAGGAGAAAATTTATGGATATAAATGATATAAATGATATAAATGATATAAATGATATAAATATTAGAATTAATTTAATACTTCAAGATAGTAAATTTAATGAGTATTTAAAGAAAAATAATGAGGCTGAGGGAGATAGAGAGTTCTGTTTACATGATATAAATCATTTTATTGATGTGGCAAGAATAGCTTATATTATTGTATTAGAAAGTAATTTAAATTACTCTAAAGATATAATCTATGCAGTTGCCTTACTTCATGACATAGGAAGATGGCAACAATATAAGAAGGGTGTGCCCCACGAAATTGCAAGTGCTAATCTAGCCAAGGAAATACTTCAAAAATCAAATTATAACTCTAAGGAAATAGATTTAATTTGTAATGCTATTTTGAGTCACAGAACTGTGGATAATGAAAATGCTTTAGATTACATAATTCATAAAAGTGATAAACTATCAAGAAAGTGCTTTAAATGCACTTCCGCTAATGAATGTAATTGGAATGAGGATAAGAAAAATTATAATATTACATATTAGAAGGGATTATTACCATTTTGGTTGTAAGTAGGTATTAATAAATATGAAAATAGGGAAAAAGGATTTTAATTTTCAGGAAAGAACATACATAATGGGAATATTAAAATCCTTT
>DAMAVY010000336.1:0-4131 GCA_032077725.1 Clostridium sp.
GTAGGTATTACACCCATAGTTTTTACCAATAGTGCATCGGCAGCAGTTAATATACAAGATTTAGCTCATCAAGTAAATATACCCGTGAATAAAATATGGACAATAAAATTAAGCAAAAAAATGCATCCTAATCTAGTAAGTAACCTAAAATACTATGTGAAGGTTTATTCACCCACTGAGGGCTATATAAGTGTAGGTTTAAGTTATAATGATAGTAATAAGGCAATAACTATTACACCACCTTCGGGAGGATATAAGACAAGCACTACCTACAGCATAATTGTTAGGGACGATTTACTTGACAATGAGAGTAAGTATATAGAGGCACCTTCTGTAAAGGAGTTTTCTACTGTAACATCAAGTGATAATGTATTAGGTTTAGGAAAAATGACACCTTATTCAACAAAAACTACACTAGATAGTTTTGTGCAAACTCAATATAATAGTTCACCTAAAATAGTTAGAGCTATTTATGGTGAATCTGCGAATGTAGAAAAAACAGATATATCCCAATATATGGACCCAAACAGATTTAAAAATGATAAATATGGTATTTATATGTTTATGAGCCTTAATTTTGAGGATGGTATCGATGTAAATACTATTAAGAGTTTATTAGATGGTAAAGGAAAATTATCTGGACTAGAACGAACTGTATATGATGCTTGTTACGCAAATAATGTGAATCAAGCTTATGTTGTAGCACATGCATTACTTGAGACTGGAAATGGAAGTTCAGAATTAGCAACGAAGGCATTTTACACCAAGGCTGATGGAACTAAAGTTCAAGTTTACAATTTCTTCGGAATTGGCGCATATGATTCAGATCCATTAAAGTATGGAACTGAGTATGCTTATAATATGGGATGGACTACTCCAGAAAAGGCCATGACAGGCGGAATTGCATGGATATCAGGTCAATATATAAATTCAAAGTATCAACAAAATACCTTATATAAGATGAGGTGGAATGTAGATTACCCATATCATCAATATGCAACAGACGTAGCATGGGCATATAAACAAATAAAGAATATAAAAACAATAATAGACAAGTGTCCTAATGCGACGCCTGAATTTTTAATACCAGTGTACAACTAATATTTTAATAAGAAAACCCAAAAATGGACAAACCCTAGGCAATTAAATGCCTAGGGTTTTGTTAAAAAATAATATTTATCTAAAAAACTTAAATTTAAATGAAGACTAGCTTGTAGTAAGCTGTAGCTAGTGTTTAAAAAGGCAAAGCATTATCATTTCTATTGACTATAACTTCATAATTGAATTTAGCCGCATATTCTTTAAACACATCAAAGTTTAGTGGCTCTTTTTTATGTTCTTTTATGATATAAATATATATTTTGCTTTGGGAATATTCATCGGCTGCTGGAATTAACTCTTTTTTAAAGGCTGTATCCAATAGAAGAGATAGGCCAGCATTTAATTCATTTCCTTTTATCGATTTAAAATCCTCCATACCAATGGAAGAATCACCAGAGTCTGTAATATTAACGATTTTATTATTGTTAATACCTATTTTGATATTGCTATCTAAAGAAACAATTATATTAGCCCTTGGTGATAAGAATATAAAATATATACAAGTTATAATTATTATTGATATAGCTATGATTATAGAAAATAATTTAATTGTATTAGAGTGATCTACATAAACAACTCCGGTATATATTTTGCCTTTAACGGGAGTAATATCGTTTCTTTCTAGAGTGATAAATTCTTTATTACTTATGACTACATAAACTTTAGAATCATCAAAGTTGATAACCTTGCCAGATTTTTTCATATCTATACCTTCCATTAACTTAAATTTAGTTATAATATCTACCATTTTACAATATAATTTGAAAATGTGAAAGGGCATAAGTAAGGTTTGATGGAATATAAAAGTAATATCTCGGTGTATAATTTTGTACAATGTTTGAATTTTCTATACTTTGCGGTTATAATATGAAGATACAGGTAAATAATGAAAAAGTTTTCTAAATGAGCATAAAAGTGGGGGAGTAGTAAGTGAAGAATAGAAGAAAAATATTTCTTTTAGTAATAATAATTAGTTTTATATTAATCTTAACCGGAAGTTATTTTAATAATTACAATTTATTAAAAGAGCCACCATCTCAAACATGGAGTAAAGAAGTAAAGATAGGAACGGGAGCTGGCAAAAATACACCAGTAATTATAAAGGAGGAAGATAGATTACTAGTAGCATATGACGATACTAAGAAAATAAAAGTATGTGAAACAGATTTAAATGGCGTAGTGCAAAGGACATTTGAATATGATACTGATGAAGAATTATTTAAGAATATAGCATTTGCCAGAAGTAATGACGGTTATGTTCTAATGTATAACTCATCTGTATCACAAGAAAATTATATGGAATATATTAATTTAGATAAGGAATTAAATGTAGTAACGAGAGAAAAAGTAAAAGGCGTCGATTCAATATATCAAATAGATAGTAATAATCTAACTATTGCATATAGTAATAGGATAGAGGTTGTAAATACTTTAAATAATGTGTCATCAGCGGTACCAGCAGAGAAAGTAAGTATGATTTCCGCTAGTAAGTGTGAAAATAGAATTTTAGTGTGTTATTTACAAAATGATGAGCTTTTTAAAGCCGTTACCGTTGAAGACGGAGTTGCATCAGAATCATTTTTAGTTAAGGAAATGAAAAAAACTGACAATATTGTTCATACAAACATGTCTTCATCATCAGATAAAGAAAATGGATATATACTTGTTGAAGAGAGCACTAAAGGCGAGTATAAATGTACTAAGGTAATTAAGTTTCCTGTACTTGGAGGAGCTGGAGAAGTAAGCAACCTTTCTGTTAATGATTCTGAGTATATCGTAAATACAAAAGGAGCTAATTCAGAGGATGGCGGTAAGTTTTATGCAACTATGACTAGAGATTTTGGGAAAAAAGAAACACAACAGGGTATAGTTTCATTTACAGTAAAAGATGGACAAACATATGATGCAGAAAATGTTACAAGGTTAAGAAATTTATCTATTTTCCCATATAGCGAGGCAGATTATACGGTATTTCTCGGTTTTGAAAAAAGAGGGGGATATAGTATAAACATAGCCTCAACTAGTGAGAGTTTTAAAGAAGCAAATAATAGACCTAGAGGAGATGAAAAGATAAGTGCCCTTAGATATACTGCAGAAGGCTTTATCTACAGCATTTCTTATATAATCATTGTAGGATTTAGATGGTTAGCACCGCTTATGGTAATAAGTGGAGTAGTTAGCTTTTTGGATTATAAATTAAATGATAAAAAGAAAAGATATATGTACATCATACTTTCATTGGTAGGTATAGCGTTGAAAACCAAGATAATATATGATACATTTTATGTTCAGTACGCATACATGTTTCCGAGTATTTTAGCACCAGTAGCAGTTGGAATCTGTATAAACATTTTAATAGGATTAATAGTATATTGGTATGGGTATGAAGTATATATAGATGATCTTGAGGGAATATTCATAGGGAAATTTACTGTGTTTATGTTAATGGATGCATTACTTTCACTGATGGTGTTTGTTCCTTTAATAGTATAGATTAAATTTAGAAAATGTAATATTAATAAAAAGAGGCTGTGCATAATGACAATTTTATTATGCATAGCCTTTAATAATATATCAATTAAATTGATTAGTTTCAATAAATATAATTCATTTTCATTTATAATATTGGTGATAATAATCTAGATATGGCCTCCTTAGTTTTTATAAAAACAGATCTTTTAGCACGATGTTCTAATGTAAGTAAAGTGCTATTTAACATATCAACTTCAAAGGATTTATCAACGGACAAAGTGGTCTTTTCATCATAAATTATTGCATTAACTTCGAAGTTAAGAGTGAAACTACGTATATCCATATTTGCGGTTCCTATGGTGCACATTTTTCCATCAACTGAAACCATTTTACTATGAATAAACCCATTATCATAGGTGTAACATTTCGCCCCACATTCAACAAGCTCCCAAATATAAGATTTAGATGCCCAATATATGAAAGGATGATCAGGCTTGCATGGAATTATAATTTTAACATCTACACCAGATAAGCAAGCTATCTTAAGAGCTGTTAAAA